>DATJVC010000025.1 GCA_035501935.1 Gammaproteobacteria bacterium
GCCATGCGGATGAACTGCGGCCCGTAATGGCCGAAGTCCGCCGGCCACCAGTCCTGCGAGTCGGTCATCAGCTTGACCAGATCCTTCTTCAGCGCCTTGTAGTCGAGGCTCTTGAATTCCTTCGCGTAGTCGAAGCCCCCGCCCATCGGGTCGGACTTCGAGGAATGCTGGTGCAGCAACTCCAGCCGCAGCTGGTTTGGCCACCAATCGCGGTTCGTCCGGCCGACGCCAGCGATGTGGTTGAATGGGCACTTTGTTTCGGTTGTCATGGTTTACTCCTTTGGTTGTTTGCTCACTACTCGATCCACTGTAGAGTTTGGGCGTGGTTTACAGCCAACCCTCGAGATTGCCGCCTACGGTTCTGACTTTGGAGAACATCAGGCGAAGTCTCGGACGAGCGAGGCGCGCACGGCTTCTGACGCTTGAGTAGTTAAACTGGCTTGCGGGTGATCCGAGCCGAAACTAAGCGTTGCACCCTGTTTCGCGGCAGCAATCATCGCGGGCGTGAATTCGAAGCGCAGGAAATGCACCGAGGAGGTCTTCTCCTCGCCGCGCGTGCGGTCCATGTCTTCATCGGCGATGGCCCAGACTTTGTCATGACCTTCAACCTGCGCCCATACCTTGTGCTCGATGCTAATGAGTTTGGCCAGCGCCTGCTTGCGCTCATTTTCATCCTCGTATTCGATCATGAAGGTGGCCTTGAGATTGCCACCGTCCGGGACCAACGGGTTGTAGGCATCCAGTTCGGCCTGGATCTCAGTGGCCTCGAAGATGCGCTCGATGCGCAGCATTTCCTGAATTTGATACTGGATGGTCAGGCGATCTTCAAAATACAACCTGACGTGATCGCTCAGCGCTACTTGCCGATCTTTCTTGTGCGTGATCACCTGCTGGCGGAAGGCCGGCCGGCGCGTGCTGTATTCCTCCAGCGACCACAAGTCCGCGCGCGTGAGTTTATTCATACGGATTCAAATCCCGTAAGCCAGCCGGAGTAATGCAAAGGGGGTTTCGGCGGATTTGCCGTTTTTGAGACCGCTTTCAATCTGCACGCCCGCCATGGGACAGTCGCTGAAATAGTGATCGCACTCCGACTGTTGGACTTTGCCGACGATGGGCCGGCAAATTTTCACGGCGTATTCATGGCATTCGCTCTTGACCGCGTAGGTGCCGTCGTGGCCGGAGCAACGCTCCACCACTTCGATCTCCGTGCCGGGCACCAGTTTTAGCACATCGCGCGTCTTGAGGCCGATGTTCTGCACGCGCTGATGACAGGGCACGTGGTACACCACCTTGCCTAATGACTGTTTGAAGCCAGTCTTGAATTTTCCCGCCTTGTGACGCAAAACCAGATATTCGAACGGATCGTACATTGCTTCGCTGACCTTGCGCACCGCCGGTTCGTCCGGAAACAAAAGTGGCAGTTCCTTCTTGAACATGAGCACGCAGGACGGCACCGGTGCGATGATGTCGCAGCCCTGCTCCACCATGCGCGCCAGAACCGGGATGTTGGCATTCTTGAGTTGCTCCACGGTTTCCAGATCGCCCAATTCCAGCTTGGGCATCCCGCAACATTTTTCCTGCGGCACCAAGTCCACCGTCAGGTCGTTATGCCGGAACACGGTGGTCATGTCCTCCACCATCTGCGGGAGATTGCGATTGCCATAACAAGTGACGAAGACCGCGACCTTGCCGCGCGTCTGTCCCGCCGGCCCGGCCTGAATTGGTGGGCCTTGCCGCCAGCGCTTGCGCGCGCTCTTGCTGTGATATTTCGGAATGGAGGCATCAGGATGAATGCCCAGCGCCTTGTCCAGCAACTTGCGTACCGGTTTGGCCCTGTTCGCTGCGTTGACGATTTCTGCCACGACGGGAATGCCGGCAAGATTGCCCACCAGATCCGTTGAAGTCAGCAGGCGATCGCGAAAGCGGCTCTTGCCTTTTTTGAAGTTCTGCGCCTTGGCGCGCAACATGAGTTGAGGGAAATCCACGTTCCATTCGTGCGGCGGTACGTAAGGACACTTGGTCATGTAGCAGAGGTCGCAGAGATAACAGTGCTCCACGACCTTGCCGTAATCTGATTTGGCGACGCCGTCGACCTCCATGGTGGACGAGTTGTCCACCAGATCGAACAGCGTCGGGAAGGCCTGGCACAGACTGACGCAACGACGACAACCGTGGCAGATGTCGTAGACGCGTTCCAGTTCCTTGACCAGCGCGGGTTCGTTGTAGAACTCCGGCGTTTTCCACGGCACGGTATGGCGGATGGGCGCCGAGAGGCTTCCTTCGCGTGAACCCTCACCGGTCATGCAGAATTTTCCCGTTATGCATTCGCATAAAACTACAGAGCCGGGATGTACCCGGCTCTGTCATTGAAATCAACATCGGTTGCAGCTTAACCGATGCTGTCCAGCGCTTTCTGAAAACGGTTGGCGTGGGAGCGCTCGGCCTTGGCCAGCGTTTCGAACCAATCGGCGATTTCGCCAAAACCCTCGGTGCGCGCGGTCTTGGCCATGCCCGGATACATGTCGGTGTATTCATGCGTCTCACCGGCAATCGCAGCCTTGAGATTGTTGGAAGTGGAGCCAATGGGAAGACCGGTGGCCGGATCGCCCACCTGTTCCAGATATTCCAGATGGCCGTGCGCGTGGCCGGTCTCGCCTTCCGCGGTGGAGCGGAATACGGCGGAGACATCGTTGTACCCTTCGACATCCGCTTTTTGCGCGAAATACAAATAACGGCGGTTAGCCTGGGATTCGCCTGCAAATGCCGCCTTCAAATTGCCCTCTGTTTTGCTGCCCTTCAGATTTGCCATGGTACTTTCCTCCAAACATATTTATGTGGTGCCAAAATCCGTTAATTAGACTATGTCTAATCCTCATGGCAGTCTAGTGCGCCGTTTTGGAACTGTCAATAAATTCAAGATGAAATTGACCCTGCCACCCGCTCTAGGCTAACGTTTGCCACTTCTTTAATTATCGTGCCACGCCCATGAACAAAAAACGTGAAAACATCGACTTTGAAAAATCGCTTAAGGAACTGGAGGAAGTGGTGGCGCGGCTGGAGGCCGGGGAATCATCATTGGAACAATCGCTTAAGGACTTCGAACGCGGTATCGCCTTGACCCGGACCTGCCAGAAGGCGCTGGCGGAGGCCGAACAAAAGGTCAAAATTCTTACCCAGAAAAACGGCCAGGAGGAATTGCAGCCCTTCGAGCCGGAAGCCGAGTAGGCAATGACCGATCTGCAAGAAGCCATGCGGATCTTTCAGGCCCGCAGTGAGGCGGCGCTGGAATCCTGGCTGCCGGCCGCCAGCGTCCCCCCGCAACGATTGCATGAAGCCATGCGATATTCCGTCCTGGGCGGCGGCAAGCGCGTGCGCCCATTGCTGGTCTACCTCACCGGCACGGCGCTGGGCGTCGCGCCGGAAATACTGGACGCGCCCGCCGCCGCCGTTGAATTGATTCACGCCTATTCGTTGGTTCATGACGACCTGCCGGCGATGGACAACGACGATCTGCGCCGCGGCCGCCCCACCTGCCACAGGGTTTATGGCGATGCCATGGCCATACTCGTCGGCGACGCCCTGCAGACGCTGGCCTTTCACATCCTCTCGCGCGGCGGCCAACAAAATCCAAGCGCGACGCAGCGGCTGGCCATGCTCGAAACGCTCGCCGAGGCCAGCGGCTCGCTCGGCATGTGCGGCGGCCAGGCCTTGGATCTCGATGCAGTCGGTCACCAGTTGACCTTGAACGAATTGGAAAATATGCACCTGCACAAGACCGGCGCGCTCATCCGCGCCAGCGTGCGCCTGGGCGCGCTGAGCTGTGCCGGGGTGAGCACGGATCAATTGCAACAATTGGATGTCTATGCCCGCGCCATCGGTCTGGCGTTCCAGGTGCGGGACGACGTCCTCGACGTCGAAGGCGCGACTGAAACCATCGGCAAGCCGCAAGGCTCCGATTCCGCGCGCAACAAACCGACCTATCCCAATCTGCTGGGTCTGGAAGGCGCGAAACGAACCGCCGAACAATTTCATCAACAGGCCGTGCAAGCCATGAATGAGTTTGGGGAAGCCGGAAAGCTGTTGCGGGAACTGGCGGACTACATCGTGCGGCGCGAAAAATAGCATCGCCCGGGGCGCGCACAAATTGCTGGCCTTACAGAACCAAACTGCCTAAAATCAGGACTAATCCATCGGCGCTGACATCGGCCCGGAGCCTGCAGCGCCACTCAATGCACCCAAGGAGCTCTTCATGAACAAGCCGACGACCATCTACAAGGAATTACCCGACACGCAGGCCAGCGCGGACACCCGCCATCTCCCGATCGATCGCGTCGGCATCAAGGACATACGCCATCCGGTGGTGGTCAAGGATCGCGCCGGGCGCGAACAGCACACCGTCGCCCGGTTCAACATGTATGTCGGCCTGTGCGAAAAATTCAAGGGTACCCACATGTCGCGCTTTGTGGAGATTCTCAACAAGCACGAGTACGAAATCTCCGTGGAGTCCTTCATGCGCATGGTAAAGGAGACCGCCGACGTGCTGGAGGCCCGCAAGGGGCACGTGGAGATGGTCTTCCCCTACTTCGTCACCAAGGCCGCGCCGGTCTCCGGCGTCAAGAGCCTGCTGGATTACGAAGTCACCTTTTCCGGTGAAATCAACAACGGGGTGATGAGCACGGGCGTCAAGGTTGTCGTGCCCGTGACCTCCCTGTGCCCGTGTTCAAAAAGCATTTCCGACTACGGCGCGCACAATCAACGTTCGCACGTTACCGTCAACGTGCGCATCCGCGATTTTGTCTGGATTGAGGAATTAATCGATATTGTCGAGAAGGCCGCCTCCTGCGAACTGTACGGCCTGCTCAAGCGGCCGGACGAAAAATATGTCACGGAACGCGCCTATGACAATCCCAGATTCGTGGAGGACATGGTCCGCGACGTGGCCGTGCAATTGAATGCCGATGATCGCATTGCGGCCTACACCGTGGAATCGGAGAATTTCGAATCGATTCACAACCACTCCGCCTACGCCATGATCGAGTGCGACAAGGACGCCAGGAAATAAGAACGGCGCCTCGTTACGGCCGCTCCTGCTGTTTGGCTTGTTCCCAGAGGGCGTCCATTTCAGACAGACTGGCATCCGCGGGCACTTTGCCCTGTTCGCGTAATTTTTCCTCGAGGTAGCGGAATCGCCGCTCAAAGCGGGCGTTCGCGCCGCGCAGTGCCTGCTCCGGTTCCACGCCGGTGTGACGCGCAAGATTGACGCAGGCGAAAAGCAGATCGCCGATTTCAGCGGTTTTTCGCTCAGGCGCATCGTTCAGTGCATGCTCGACTTCCCCCAATTCCTCGCGAACCTTGGCCAGCACGGGCGCGGGTTCGTTCCAGTCGAAACCGACGCGCGCGGCGCGTTTTTGCAGCTTGACCGCGCGGCTCATGGCCGGCAATGCCGCGGCGATGCCATCAAGGACACCGGTATTTTGTTGCGACTGCCGGCGTTCCTGTTCCTTGTGCTGCTCCCACTGCCGGGACAACTCGGCAGCCGTGCCGGCCGGCGTTTCTCCGAAGACATGCGGGTGGCGCGTGGTCAGCTTGTCGGCGATGGCCCGAGCCACGTCTTCAAAGTCGAACCAGCCGCGCTCGGCGGCCAGCTGGGCGTAAAACACCACCTGGAACAGGAGATCCCCGAGTTCACCGCGCAAGGCGTCAAAGCGTTCCTGTTCAATGACATCCGCCACCTCATAGGCCTCCTCGAGGGTGTGCGGCACGATGCTTTTGAAGTCCTGCGCCCGGTCCCAGGGACAGCCCTTCTCCGGATCGCGCAAGCGCGCCATGATTCCCAGCAACCGCTTCATCGATTCCATAATTCCCCCTCCATCACCGGCTTACGACTTGATTTTAGCGGGTTAATCGCATACAAAATGAACGTGAACCGGCTTGTTACGGTCAAAACCGGTGAAAAAACGCGAAAGAATATGTCCTCACCCTTGATATTGCGGCTGGATGTCTCCGGAATTCCCATCACCTGGGTGCCGTGGCAGGACGCGGTCTGCCTCTACAGCCGGGACATGATCGCATGGTCCACGGGTGAAAGCGTTTTCACCTACCGCGGCGGCGTCTCCCGACTCACCGGCCAGCGCTCCGTGGTCTCGATCAATTCCATCATCGCCATTAAACGTTCGGACACGACGCACTACGTGCGGCGCGGAATTCCCCCGCTCAGCAACAAGGAATTGTTCCTGCGCGACGGCCATCTGTGCATGTACTGCGGCGATGAATTCCCCGAAGGCCATTTGACCCGCGACCACGTCATTCCGCTGTCGCGCGGCGGGCGCGATTGCTGGTCAAACGTGGTGGCTGCCTGCAAAAGTTGCAACGCCCGCAAGGGCAACCGTCTGCCGGAGGAGTCCAAGACCACATTGCTCGCCGTGCCTTACGTGCCCAATTGGGCCGAGTTTCTCGCACTCAGCAACCGGCGCATCCTGGCCGACCAGATGGAATTTCTCAAGGCGCAGTTCAAACAGAAGCATCGGCTGTTGAGTTTCCAATAGCCTGCCGCGCGGCAGGCCCAGTCTTTCCCGTTGATTTTCACCCCATGAGCCGCGCCTTTGTCAAGGAACCGGACGGCGATGCCGCAGGCGACGAATTGCCGGAGCGCGCGCCGAGCCCGCATCCCAATTACATGACGCCCGGCGGCGCCCGCCGGCTCGCCGAGAAAGTCCAGAATTTGCGGGACCGTCGTGATCAGTTGGTCAAAACCAAGGATGCCGATATGACGGCGGCGAATGAATTGAAGCAACTCGAACGCGAATTGCGTTATCTGGAACATGCCCTGCAAAGCGCCATTGTAATCGACACACACCTACAGGCGCATGACGACGTGCGCTTCGGCGCGGCGGTAACCGTGATCGATGAAGAAAACCGCTCCCACACCTTCACCATCGTGGGCGAGGAGGAAACCTGCGCGCCAAGGGGATGCATCAGCTGGGTTTCGCCTCTGGCGCGATCACTTTTGGGGCGCAAGGCGGGCGACGTTGTGCTGTGGGAACGTCCGCTGGGCAACGTTGAACTGGAGATCACCGCCATTCACTATCCCGATCTGTCCCAAACGCCGGCGCATGAATGATGCAGCACGCCTTCAAGCCAGCCGCCGTCTGCACGCGGTGCAGGCACCCATCGTTGCCGTGGTCGGCGAGATGGTGCGGCGGACGGCGGACACCATCTCGCTGGCCCAGGGTGTGGTGTATTACGATCCTCCCGACGAGGCCCTGCGCGCGGTACAGACATTCATGGAAGCGGGCGGGCGGCACCAGTACGGCCCGGTGCAGGGTGAAGAGCAATTGCTGAATGCCATCAGTGAAAAGTTGCGGCGTGAAAATGGCATTCAAATAACGCCGGACTCCAGGCGGTGTGTCGTCGTCACGGCTGGCGCCAACATGGGCTTTCTCAACGCACTCTTCGCCGTGACCGATCCGGGCGACGAGATCATCCTGCCGTCGCCGTATTACTTCAATCATGAAATGGCGGTGCGCATGCTGAACTGCGTGCCGGTTTCGGTCGCGACGGATGAAAACTATCAGCCACGACTGGATGCCCTGCGCGCGGCCATCGGTTCGCGTACTCGCGCCATTGTTACCATCTCTCCCAACAATCCGACCGGCGCCGTGTATTCACAGGCGACGCTGGAAGCGGTCAACCGCCTGTGCGCTGAACATGCGCTTTATCACATCAGCGACGAAGCTTATGAGCATTTCACCTATGACGGCGTCCGGCATATTTCTGCAGGCGCGATCCCGGATTCCACCTCTCATACCATTTCGCTGTACTCGTTATCGAAAAGTTATGGTTTTGCCGGCTGGCGCATCGGCTACATGGTGATCCCCGAACACCTCTTTGACGCCGTGTTGAAAACACAGGACACCAATCTCATTTGCGCCACCCGAATCGCGCAGCATGCCGCAGTCGCGGCGTTGGAAACATCGCCGGCATATCGAGAACGGCATCTTGCCACGCTCTCCAGCGTGCGCAAAGCCGTGCGGCAGGAACTGCAAACGTTGTCGCCGGGTTGCCGCATCTCGGATTCTCCCGGGGCCTTTTACCTTTTTTTGCGCCTGGAGACGGAGATGCCACCCATGACCATGGTGGAAAAATTGATTCATGAACATAAAGTGGCGGTGTTGCCGGGGCACGCCTTCGGTTTTTCCACCGGATGTTATCTGCGCGTTTCTTATGGCGCGTTGCGGCCGGAAGCCGCCGTCGCCGGTATACGCCGGCTGGCGCAAGGGATACGCGCGCTGATTTGACAGTGTGGCCGAAACTTTCCCATCCGGCCGTGGCTCTGAGATACTGCGCAATAATATTTTCGTTGGAGGAAAATACAGTGATAAAGGCAAGAATGAAAATGGCGTTGTTCGCACTCGCGGTTCTGATTTTCGAACCTGTCATGGCCGCGGACTCCAAGGAAGCCTATGCCGTCTGGGGTGACGGCAATCTTTCCTGTCACAACTACAACAAGGCGCGTGCCGCCACCGGTCCGGAACTGGAGAAAATAAAATCATATGTCACCGGCTACCTGACCGCCTACAACGCCTTCACGCCCGACACCTATGATATTGCCGGTGGGGCCAAGATCGACACGGTAATCAGCAGCCTGGATGATTATTGCGACATCAAGCAGGTTGAAAGTCTGGAAAGCGCGTTGCATCACTTTGTTCAAGAGCATGTCGAAAAGCGCGCCAAGATCAGTCCGCGTGAGCGGCCGCGCTGGCCATGAACGGCTGATCATGGAACCCGGTGTTTTGAAGGCCCGTCTGCTGACCTGTCTGGAGCCGCTGGTGTTGGGCCATGGTCATTACGGCGATGGCGTTTTGGAAGCGGAGGTTCCCGCTGCCGTGCTGATCCCGATCATTACGGATAAGGAACCGCAAATTTTATTCACACGGCGCGCTGAACACTTGATCCGTCACGGCGGCCAGATCAGTTTTCCGGGCGGCCAAATCGAAGCCCACGACAATAGTCCGCTGGCCGCCGCCCTGCGCGAAGCACGCGAGGAAATCGGACTCGATCCCAGCCGGGTGTCGCCGGTAGGCCGGCTGACCACGCGCAGCATCACTACTGGCTACGCAGTGACCCCCATTGTCGGCCTCCTGCCCGCCGGCACCGCATTCACCCCCAATCCCGATGAGGTGGCCGAGATTTTTCCGGTGCCGCTGGCCTATCTCATGGATTCTGATCATTATCAAGTTCAGTCCGCCGCCAGTTGTCACGGACGCTCGCACCCCACCCTCGCCTTGCAATATCGGCAACATAGGATCTGGGGCGCCACCGCGGCCATGTTGTCAGAGCTGTGCAGTCGATGGCATCGCGCCACCAAGTTTGTAACCCTGTATGACAATTAAAAAAATCGTTGCGAATTCCGGCGAAATGGGTCATCATGCACTTCTAAGGTCGGACTGACCTTAAGGGCCCTTAAACTACGGAAATTAGGAGACTACTCATGAAGAAAGTGGTGAAAATCTCTGCTCTGGCTTTCATCATGGCGATGGCTTCCGGCTGCGCGAACATCACGAGGGAAGAGTTCGATGCCGTCAAGAACACCGCCAACAGCGCGCTGAGCGAGGCCCGTGCAGCCAAGTCGACGGCTGATGCCGCCGCCTCTGCCGCCAGTGCCGCGCAACTTGCCGCTGATTCAGCCAAAGCGGCGGCGAATGCAGCGCAAGCCTGCTGCGACGCCAACACGGCACGTGATGAGGAGATGTTCAAAAAGAAGATGCACAAGTAAGCAGCCGTTACAGTCTTACTTGTTCATAATTCGATCCCCGGTAGCCGCAAGGCACCGGGGATTTTTGTTTTGTAACCGCCCATCTCGAACGATTTGTAATAATCACCAGACAGCGCCGGTCTGAACGGCCTGATTTGATGACGGCGGTGTCTTCTGCACATCCGCCTTGAGTGAAGGATCGGGCTCGCTGGCAACCGACCTTCCAATCATCACGGGTACGCCATTCCTGGTATCAATGGCACTGCGGACCTGTATCCAATTGATCTCCACCCGACGTTTGCGCACTGTGGCGGTGAGGGTATCCACCGCCTGTTCATACTGATCGGCGCGGGCGGCCGGGTCTTCTTCCAGGCGCGGGTGGGCTTCCAGATAGAGACCACCCTCCAGCCACCCCACCTTGTAGGGTTGATTGACGATTCGCACCGGCGTGCCTTTATCGACCTGTGC
Source organism: Gammaproteobacteria bacterium (assembly GCA_035501935.1). Classification (NCBI taxonomy): domain Bacteria; kingdom Pseudomonadati; phylum Pseudomonadota; class Gammaproteobacteria; species Gammaproteobacteria bacterium. The sequence continues at coordinate 10,223 of DATJVC010000025.1, forward strand.
AAACAGGGTGGCGATGTCCTTGGGGTATAGACGGATGCAACCGTGCGTCACCCGCATGCCTATACCCTCTTCCTTTTCCTCATCGGTACCGTGAATGTAATAGCCGGGGATCCCCAGCTTTAGCGCGAATTGCCCCATGGGATTGTCGGGACCGGGCTTGACCACCGCCGGCAGCACCTCGTCGTACTCACGCAGATGCTCCTCACGTATGGATTTCGGCGGCACCCATGCCGGATCTTTAATCTTGGCGATGACCTTGGTTACCCCATATGGGGTGGTCCAGTTTTCACGGCCGATGCTGATGGGATGAGTAATGACCACCTGCGGTTCGTTTTTTTTGGGTTTGGGATAGTAGTACAGCCGCATCTCGGCGACATTGATGACGATGCCTTCGTGTGGCGTGTCCGGCAATACGTACTGGCTCGGGATCAGGAGTTCCGTACCGTCCTTGATCATGGCGAACGGGTTGACCTTCGGATTGGCCATGCGCATCTCGTCGTAACCTTGATCGTAGAGCATGTACAGATCAATGACCGAATCATTGGCGGACAATGTGGTGAGGTTGGTGCTGCCCACCACGTTGTCGCCGTTGCGCGGCAACCGGAAAGTTTCGGCGTGCGCCGTCGTGGCCAGTGCCATACCCAACAGCATGGCAGCGACGTTTTCTCCAATATGCTCAGTTACCGGCATGCGGGAGCCCCAGAACCTCGTCATTTCCATTGGACTGTAAACTTCAGGAATGATTCTCAACTATTCAGCGCGCCATGCGGCAATCATCAGGCACAGCCAGCCTGCCATGTATGCCACCCCACCCAGCGGAATGATCGGACGCAAATTCACCGCCAGTAAGTATGAAACATACAGCCCGCCGCCGAAGAGCAGCATGCCCGTCCCCCAGCAACCGCACGCCGCGGTATACCATCGACCGTTCACCGCCCGCCTGGTCCCCACGGCAACGAGAGCCAGGGCATGCATAAACTGGTAATGCGCGGCCAACTCCAAGTGTGCCAGTATTTCCGCTGCCATGCGCTGTCGAAGAATATGTTCAGCGTAAGCGTCGAACAGGATCGCCGTCAGCGCCGCGGCGGCGCCCACGCCCAGCCAGACCCTGCCCGTCACATCAATAGGCCCGTCTCGGTGGCAACGGGGCGGCCGTGCCTTCCAGCGCGTGCAACTCGTCAAGCAGGGTATCGATACGACGCAACATTTCCACGGTGATTTGATCGCCGCGCAGGGCGGCCACGGAAGCTGCATCCTTGATATCGTCAAGCTCCCGGTGTAATTCCTTGATGCGGTTTTGCCGGTCTACTTCAGCTTGCTGCGTCATCAGCCTGGCGCGGGCTTCCTCGGCCGCGGCTTCACGCGCCTCCTGTACCGACCGGGCGTGATCGGCGTCACGCCGCACCAGATCGTGACGGAGCTGGTTTTGATTCAGTGCGGCCACCTGTTCGGGGTCGGCCAGCGGCTGGGAAATGGAACTGCAATGCGGGGCTATGGTCTGACCGCGGAAGCATCGTGGCGGGACATTACTGATTTGCTTGACTCCATGCGCATCGCGCCAGACGTAGAATTCCGCCTGCGCATTCACCGCGCCGAGCAGCATCGCGGCACCGAACACGTATAATGGGCTTCGCATTGTTTCAAGCCTAGCACAGCCGCCCGCCTACGTTAATCCGCCAATTCATGCCCATGCCTCCCGTGCTACCACGGCTTCGACTGGCCGCCTGCCTGCTGACTGGAATGTGTTTCGCGACACCCTGCACCGCCGAGCCCATTGGCACGCCAGTGGAATTTTCGCAAAAAATAAAAACCGGCGGCCATTACATGCACGTTCGTCCGATGGGTATGTTGCGTTTGTCCAATACGCCGGTGGATGGCCTGCCCGCCAATGAATTATCCGGACTGGCCTGGGATGAGGACGAGCAATTGCTTTATGCCGTTTCCGACAAGGGTCATCTTGTGCATTTACGCCCGCAGTTCAAGGACGGCGTGCTCGTCGGCGCGGAGTTCCTGCACGCCTATCCGCTGCTTGACGGGCGCGGTCACAAACTCAAGCGCGGCATGGCGGACGCGGAGGATCTGGCCATACGCAATGCGCAAAACGGCAAGCGCGGCGACAGCGAACTGGTGATTTCGTTTGAAGGCGTCCCGCGCCTGGAGCGTTACCGTCCCGATGGTACCTGGCTGGGCGGGGAATCGCTGCCCGAGGTGCTGAGCGATGGACGCAATTATGAGGGCAAGAATGCGGAACTGGAGGCAGTGGCCTTGCATCCCACCTTTGGCCTGCTGACGGCGCCACAAAAGCCCCTGAAGATTGATTCGCCGGGCCTGATGAGTTTGTATGCGCAATCCGGGCGCCAGTGGCAATTCGAGCCCATTGACGCCGAAGACAGCGATATCGTTGGCATGGCCGTCACACCGAAAAACGAAGTGCTGATTCTGGAGCGCCGTTACAAGAATTTCTTCATGCCCATCATATTCGCCGTACGCCGCGTTCGTCTGGAGGAACACCCGGAGGGCGGCCTCCTGACGGTGGAGGACGTTGCCCGCTTCAGCAACACCGACGGATTCCAGATCGACAACTTTGAGGGACTTGCCCATCACCAGGGCAACCGGTATTTCATGGTGAGCGACGACAACAACAGCGCCATACAGCGAACCCTGCTGCTCTACTTCGAGATCGACGACCCGCCGGTCAGCGGAAAATGAAATAGGCCGCACCCACCATGCACAACGCCGCCCACACATAATCCAGTTTCAGCGGCTGCTGCATGTACAACAGCGCGAAGGGAACAAACACGGTGAGCGTGATGATCTCCTGCAAAATCTTGAGCTGGGACAGGGACAATGCCGTATAGCCGATGCGATTGGCGGGCACCTGGAAAAGATATTCAAACAAGGCCAGCCCCCAGCTTGCCAGCGCGGCCAGATACCAAGGCCGATCGGCCAGATTGCGCAGGTGGGCATACCAGGCAAAGGTCATGAATATGTTTGACAGGATCAGCAGCCCCGATGTTTTCAGCAATACAAACACGTTATTCCCTCATTTTTTTTCCTGCAGGCGGGGCATGAGTTCCACCAGATTGCATGGGCGGTTGCGGTAATCCAGCTGTTCGCCTATGAGCTTGTCCCAAGCCAGCGCGCAGGCGCCCGGCGACCCTGGCAGGCTAAAGACATAAGTGCCATTGGCCACCCCTGCCAGGGCGCGGGATTGCAAGGCCGAGGTCTTGATCTCCGCAAACGACAGGACGCGGAATAATTCACCGAAACCTTCGATGATCTTGTCCAGCAACGGTCGCACCGCTTCCGGCGTGCCGTCGCGGCCGGTGAGCCCGGTGCCGCCGGTAATCAGCACGACGTCAATTTCCTTGCGCGCGATCCATTCCGACACCGCCGCGCGGATGCGGTGGACATCGTCCGGAACAATGCGCTTGTCACGCAATTGATGGCCCGTGCGTTGCAGGCGCTCCACCAGCAGCCCGCCGGATTTGTCGGTTTCCTCCGTGCGGGTATCCGATACTGTCAACACCGCAATACCGACTGGCGTGAATTGCCGTTCCATATCATCTCCCGCCGTCATGGTAATACAAGCCCGCCCACGGTTTCATCATGCGCGGATGCCCGCGCCCCAGTCAGACTCAAAGAAAGATTCCTGCAATGGACGGCGTTCACGCCGCGCGTATTCGCGCTCCTTCAACTCGGCGGGGATCGCCGGTTCCGCAAGCTGATAACCCACGGCGATCATCGCCATCGGCGTGTATCGATCCGGAATCTTGAATTCGCGCCGCGCCCGGCCACTGTCAAAACCACCCATCTGATGCACTGTCAGGCCCAGTGCGGTGGCCTGCAGGGCCAGGCTGATCGCCGCCGCACCGGTGTCATATTGCCCCCAGCGGTTCGGTGAACCGTCACGGGTCAGCACGCTGTCGGCGCATGCCAGCATCAGCACCGGTGCGTGTCGTGCCCAGGCCTTGTTGCCTTCGACAAGACAATCCCGGGCCCGCTGCCAGGCGGCGACGTCGCTCATTTTGTCCCAAACAATAAACCGCCACGGCTGATCGCCGTAGCAGGATGGCGCCCAGCGCGCCGCCTCCAGCAAGGCGGTGATTTTCACGCGTTCCACGGGCCGATACGGATCAAAGGCGCGGCCGCTCCAGCGGCTGGCAAGCAACTCATGAATGGGTTGTGCGGCATCAATGGGCTTTTTGAACATGGGCGCTCCGTGGAAATGGTCCGGGCTAAAATAGCAGAACCCCCCGACTAAATGAAAATTCCATGGAATCGGCCAGTAACTGCGCCGCCGATGTACGCCACACCATCGAACGTCTGTGTCATTTGGAACATGCCAGCGGGTTGTAAAAGCAAAATTCTTCCCTTTCGCAGCGCTCTTCCGCGCTCGCAACTATCCGTGGGCGGCCCTCAAATTGTTGTGGAGAAACCTGACTCGATAGTGATGCTCCATAACGAGTTCATAATTAACTCATTGATTAATGATGTATTAATTAAAACAAAATCGAGTTGGCACGACTGTCGCTATGTTGACCACAAGGAAGTTCTAACTTACGAGAAATTACGAGATGGGAGACAGCATCATGGCCAACGGCAATTCACTTAAAGGTAAAACCGCCGTCATCACCGGTTCGACCAGCGGTATAGGTCTCGGCATCGCCCGGGGACTGGCGGAGGCCGGCGCCAATATCGTGCTCAATGGGTTTGGCGATCAGAACGAAATCGACAAAATCCAAAAAGAGCTGCGTTCCAAAACCGGCGTGCAGGTGCTCTACAACGCGGCGGACATGAGCAAGCCGGCACAGATTACCGCCATGATCAACGATACTCACAAGGCCTGGGGCGGCGTGGATATCGTCGTGAATAACGCCGGTATACAGAAAGTGGCGCCGATCGAGGATTTTCCAGTGGACAAATGGGACGCGATCATCGCCATCAACCTTTCGTCGGCCTTTCACACCATTCGCACCGCCCTGCCGTTCATGAAAGCGAAACGCTGGGGGCGCATCATCAATATCGCCTCGGCCCACGCGCTGGTGGCCTCACCCTTCAAATCGGCCTATGTCGCCGCCAAGCACGGTGTCATCGGGCTGACCAAGACCGTGGCACTTGAAGCCGCGGAAGCAGGCATCACCTGCAACGCCATCTGTCCGGGCTACGTCTTCACGCCACTGGTGGAAGGTCAGATCAAGGACACCGCCAAGGCACGCGGCCTGACCGAAGAACAGGTCGTACGCGATGTGCTTCTGGCGGCGCAGTCGACCAAACAATTCGTAACCGTGGAACAGCTGGCGGCGTTTGCCGTGTTTCTGTGCACGGATTCCGCGGCCCAGATTACCGGGACCGCGTTACCTGTCGACGGCGGCTGGACCGCCCATTAATTTCAGGAGACCCATCATGAACCGCGAACAAATACTGAAAACCCCCTCCATGCCGGCGGCCAGCCCCAGTTATCCCGCCGGCCCCTACCGCTTCATCAACCGGGAATACCTGATCGTGGCTTATCAATCCGATCCAGAGGCGATCCGCGCGGCGGTGCCCGAACCCCTGGCGCCGGATGGCAGTCAGACCGTGCTTTATGAGTTCATCCGCATGCCGGACAGTTCAGGGTTCGGCGATTACACGGAATCCGGCATCGTCATCCCCTGCACCTTCAAGGGCATGCCGGTGAACTTCACCGCGCAGATGTACCTGGACTGCGAACCGCCGATCGCAGGGGGACGCGAAATCTGGGGGTTTCCGAAAAAACACGCCCAGCCGAAACTCACGGTGGCAAGCGACACCCTGACCGGCACGCTCGAATACGCCGGCCAGATGGTGGCAATGGCCACCATGGGGTACAAGCACGAAAACCTGCTGGACGGCCATGAACAAGCCCTGGCGGAGAAGATGGGCAAAACACAAATCAATCTCAAGATTATTCCAGACGTCGACGGCAAACCCGCCATCGCGCAACTGATCGCCTACAACCTGTCTGATGTGCAAATCAAGGGCGGTTGGGGCGGTCCGGCAAGATTGCATCTGGTGCCGCACGTCAACGCTCCGGTGGCCGATCTGCCGGTCAGACGGGTGTTGGGAGGGACGCATTTGATCGCCGATCTGACCCTGCCCTATGGCCGTGTGCTGCACGATTACCTGTTGCCGGCAAAAATTCAGGGGGTGTCCGCCATGGAAGTGGGAAATACACTGGAGATTTCCCGTGCGAAATAACGCGGTTTCGGCCTCCCGGGCACACGTCGTCATCGTCGGCGGTGGATTCGCCGGCTTGTCGGCGGCTAGGGCCATGGCCAGGGCGCCGGTGCGGATCACCCTGATCGAGCGCCACAATTATCACTTGTTTCAGCCGCTGCTCTATCAGGTAGCCACCTCTGCATTGACGCCCGCAGAGATCGCCTCTCCGGTGCGAGGCATCCTGCGCGACCAGAAAAACGCGACGGTATACATGGATACCGTGGTGGACGTCGATAAAACACAGCGACGCGTCCGTACGCAGAGTGGACGCGATTTCGCCTATGACTATTTGATTCTCGCCACGGGTGCGCGCCACAGCTATTTCGGCAACGATCAGTGGGCAGCTCATGCGCCGGGGCTCAAGACGCTGGATGACGCGATGGAGGTGCGGCAGCGTATTCTGATCGCCTTCGAGCGCGCCGAGATGGAGACCATCGACCGGGAGCGCAGGCGTGCACACCTTACCTTCGTAATCGTTGGTGCCGGCCCCACGGGAGTGGAGATGGCCGGTGCCATCGCCGAACTGGCTCACTCCATCGCCCATGATTTCCGCAATGTCTCCACGCGTTGCGCCCACGTCATACTGGTGGAGGCCGGCGACCGCGTCCTGCCGCAATTCCCGCCGTCACTTTCACAACGCGCCCAACGGGATCTCAAACGCATGGATGTGGACGTGCGCGTCAAAACGCGAGTGGAACAGATCGAACCTGGTCACGTGGTGCTGAACGGGGCCCGACTGGCGGCCGAGACGGTGATCTGGGCCGCCGGCGTCCAGGCCTCACCGGCCAGCCAGTGGTTGAAGGTCACCGCCGACCGTTCCAGCCGCGTGATCGTCAACGCGGATCTTTCCGTACCTGGTCATGAGGATATCTTCGTGATCGGTGACACCGCAGCCTGTACGCCAGCGGGCGCTGAAAGGCCGTTGCCGGGTCTTGCGCCTGTGGCCAAACAGGAGGGCGAATTCGTCGGGCGTCTGATCGCCTCGCGCGTGACCGGCAGAAAAGCGCCACGCCCTTTCCATTATCTTGATTTCGGCACCATGGCCACCATCGGCAGGAACAGCGGGATCGCCAGTTTGCGCAGCATGCGCTTCAGCGGGTTCATCGGCTGGCTGCTGTGGGGCGCGGTGCACATTTATTTCTTGATCGATTTCCGCAGCCGGGTCATGGTGGCCCTGAACTGGTTGTGGGCGTATCTCACCTATCAACGCGGCTCCCGGCTCATCACGGGCCTGAACCTGGAAACACAAGGAGAACAACATGGCAACGAATCCCAAAATGGTAAATCTGGCACTGCAGGGTGGAGGGGCGCACGGAGCCTTCGCCTGGGGAGTGCTTGATAAGCTGCTTGAGGACGGCCGCGTCGACATCGAGGGCTTGAGCGCGGCCAGCGCCGGCGCGATGAATGCCTCGGTGTACGCCTTTGGCAAGATGACCGGCGGCACTGATGGCGCGCGCCAGGCCCTGCATGACTTCTGGTCCAGGATCAGCGCGGCGGGCAGTCTCTACAGCCCCGCCAAACGTATGCCCTGGGAATTCTGGAGCATGGGCGGAAACAGCGACAATTCGCTGGGATACTGGCTGTTCGACAGCGTCACCCGCATGTTTTCGCCGTATCAATTGAATCCATTTGACATCAATCCACTCCGTGATGTGCTGACCGCCTCGGTAGATTTCGAAAAACTGGTGATGTGCCAATGCACCAACCTGTTCATCAGCGCGACCAACGTCCGCACCGGCAAGGTGCGTGTATTCAAGAATGAGGAAATGTCCCTGGACGTGGTGATGGCCTCCGCCTGCCTGCCCTATCTGTTCAAGGCCGTGGAGATCGGCGGCGAGCATTATTGGGACGGCGGCTACATGGGCAACCCGGCCCTGTTCCCGCTTTTTTATCACACCGGATCCAAGGACGTGATCATCCTGCATCTCAATCCCATCCACCGCGCGGATATTCCGAAGACCTCGGTGGATATCGCCGATCGCATCAATGAGATCTCGTTCAATTCCTCATTGCTGAAGGAATTGCGCGCGGTCGCTTTTGTCAACAAGCTGATCGACGAAGACTGGGTCAAGGAGGAATACCGTGCACGACTGAAACACGTGCTGGTGCATTCCATACGGGCGGACATGGCGTTGAGTGACCTGAATGTATCCAGCAAATTCAACTGCGACTGGGATTTCCTGACCAGTCTGCGCGACAAGGGCCGCGAGACCGCGGCCGAATGGCTTGATAAAAATTATCAACACCTCGGCAAACAATCCACTGTCGATCTCAGGGCCGAATACCTGGGCCTGCACTCCGGTGGAATCGTGGACGAGCACCATCAAAAGTCACAACCCAATCCGACCAACGGCCGCAAGGCAAAGACACGGTCGGCGCCGGCATCGGAAATAAAACCAACGATCAGGGCCATTTCGTGAGTACCCTGCAGAATTAAAAAAATCACGAACCAACATTCAACCTGGAGCAATCATCATGCGTAACCTCATTAGATCACTTCTGAGCCTCACCCAATCATTGGACTGGCTGGCGCCGCTCATGGTGCGGCTGTTTTTCGGTTATTTCTGGCTGGAAACCGGTTGGGCCAAGCTGCACAACCTTGACGCAGCCACCGCCCGCTTCGTCGACTGGGGGATTCCGTTCCCATCCTTCAACGCACCGTTCTCGGCCGGCGCGGAATTCGTCTTCGGCGGACTGCTTATGGTGGGTTTGCTCACGCGATTCTCCTCAATCGCGCTGCTCATCAACATGGTCGTCGCCATTGCCCTGGTGGTCATCAAGAATGTCGGTAGCTTCGACGACTTCGTCGAGTTGGATGAATTCACTTACATCCTGATTTTCTTCTGGCTTGCGATGGCCGGTCCCGGCAAAGCCAGCCTCGATGCGATATTCGGCCCCCGCTTGGGACTGGTGCCAGCCCGGTAGCACCACGGCCTGGGCACTCTCGGCGGGCTCCTCTCCGAAATCGGAGGACTGACGGGGACGCTAGGGATTCTCAGCCTCCCGGATGAAGGCGGAGGAGTCGCCCAACCCCTTGAATGCAGCCGACCGGCCGAGAGCTGACCGACGGCTGGCTGATAACCTTAGGCCGCATGGAAAAGACCTCGCGGAGTTTCGAAGTAGAAACCGCGGCATTTCCGGCCGTCGATTCCTATCTGGCCGATAGGATCTATGAATTCAATGTCGAGGCGACGCAACTCCCAGACGCCAAAGAGTTCGCCCTCGTAGTCAGAGACAAATCGCAGGAGGTCATTGCAGGAATAAGCGGGCACAGATGGGGCGGAACGTGCCACATCAATCATCTATGGGTCCATCAAGAACATAGAAAGAGTGGCCTCGGCACCGCACTCATAAAAGAAGCGGAAGCAGAAGCGCGAAAGGCCAAATGCAGCCAGGTCCTGCTTTCGAGCCATAGCTTTCAAGCGCCCGGCTTCTATGAAAAGATGGGTTATCACTTGGTGGCGGTAATCACGGACTATCCCAACGGGCATTCGAATCAGCACTTCATGAAGATCCTTTATACCTCCGATGCCGCCTGACGGCGCGTTAAATCAGCCGATGTTTTCGAACCCCGGATAAAGGGTCATGCCGCCATCGACGTAGAGCGTGGTGCCGGTGACATAGTCGGCCTCATCGGAGACCAGCCATACCGCGGCCCTGGCGACATCAATGGTGGCGCCGAGACGGCCATAAGGAATCAGTTGCAGCAACTCCGCTTCCTTTTCCGGCGTGGGCAACGCGCCGCTGCCCGGCGTTTTGACTGCGCCCGGAGAAATGCTGTTGACACGGATCTTGTGTGGCGCCAGTTCCTGGGCCAACGTCTTCATCATCATTTGAACGCCACCCTTGGAGGCGGCGAAGCACGCGTGGCCCGGCCATGGAATGACATCATGCACGGAGGATAAACATAGAATTTTGCCGGCCGAACGGGATAACTCCGGTATCACGCCCTGCTTGATGTACTCGCGCGCTGCCATGCGTGCACATAGAAACTGACCGGTCAGGTTGACGCGCAGGATCTGATCCCAATCCTGCAGGGTCATGTCCACCAGCGCGGCCTTCTTCTGCAATTCAGTGCCGTTCACGAGGATATCGATGCCGCCGTACGATTCCAGCACCTGACCGAACAGGGTCTGCAGCTGATGCTCCTGGCTGACATCGGCCTGGACGGCGATGGCCTCGCCGCCGTCATCCTTGATTTTTTTGACCAGATATTGCGCTTCTTCCGGCCCGCGCTCGTAATTGATCACCACTCGGGCGCCGGCAGCGGCCAGGGCTTCGGCGATGGCGGCACCGATGCCAAAGTTGGCGCCCGTCACCAAGGCTCGCTGGCCGACCAGCACCCTAGATGGGGCCGATCCTGCCTTCATGCATACCGACAAATTCATCTCACGTCTCCCCGGGCATGTAGCTTCCTGGGGCAACATTCAGGCGCCGGAAAGTGGTCACCCGATTGCCCTTCCACGCACTCAAAACGTCCTGTGATCGCTCTTTGGCCGTACCCTGAGGGGCCGTGGAGATGAGGAGGTTATATTTGTCGGCGCGAATGCGGCCGGTAAAAAGCGCCAGAGACTGGTTCCGTTGCATCGGAATAACTTGGTCTGCCGGTTTCATGAGGTTCCCTTTCTTGGCTAGGAATAATGGGTTGCTGCACCCGTCACCCTGATATTGCAGGCGGCATGCCAATAGGATTTACGTTAATTTAATCCATATATTTCATAAGGTTAATTGAAATCAAGCGGAAGTAAGCGGCTGTGGTCAGCCACAGGATTTCGTGGAACCTCAGGATTTCGTGGAACGACGAACCTAAAGAAGCCCCGGATTTAGGGCCCTCTGAACCTCAACCGCCCGCACCCGGGCGCTTTATTGCCAGCTTTTGCATGCGATACCGCAGCGTACTCGGCTCCAGCCCCAGTATGGTCGCCGCGCCACGCTTGCCTTCAATGACCCAGTCCGATTGCTGCAGGATCTGGCGTATGTGGGCCTCCTCAATCTGCTCCAGCGTGCGCATATCCGTTGCTGTGGCAACTGCCGTCGTGCCTGCCGGCGGCGTCAGGGATTCCTGTATGACCAGCCGTTCACCCGCACCCAGGATCGCCGCGCGCTCGATGATGTTCTGCAGCTCACGGATGTTGCCGGGCCAGTGATACCGCCGCAGGCGGTTCAGGGATTCCGCATCCACGCCCTTGAAGGATTTGCCAAGCTTGCGCGTGCATTTCTCCAGGAAATGACCGGCCAGCAGGGCGATGTCCTCCACCCGCTCGCGCAGCGGCGGCAGTTGCAGGGGAAATACGTTGAGACGGTAATACAGGTCGGAGCGGAAGGTGCCGGCCTCCACCATGTCGGCCAGGTTGCGGTTGGTGGCGGCGATGATGCGCACGTCCACCCGGATGGTGCGGGTGCCACCCACCCGTTCGAATTCCTGTTCCTGCAAGACGCGCAGCAGCTTGGCCTGGGCCGGCGCCGATAATTCCCCCACTTCGTCCAGAAACAGGGTGCCACCGTCGGCCACTTCAAAACGCCCCTTGCGCTGCGCCGTGGCCCCGGTAAACGCCCCCTTCTCGTGCCCGAAGAGCTCGCTTTCAATCAATTCGGAGGGCAGCGCCGCGCAGTTCATTTTGACGAAGAGTTTGTCCTTGCGGCTGCTGAGATTGTGCAGGGCATGGGCGATGAGTTCCTTGCCGGTGCCGGTCTCGCCGTTGATCAAAACGGTGGCGTCCACCTGCGCCACGTTGCGCACGGCGGCAAACAGTTCCTTCATGGCAGGCGCCTCCCCCACCATGTCCTCGAATTTGTGCTCGCCGTGGATCTCGGACTGCAAATAGATGTTCTGTTGCTGCAGGCGGCTGAGTTCGGCCTGCGTCTTCATGCGCTCGTTGACGTCGCGCAGGATGATGGTGTACAGCGGCTGGCCGCCGGCTTCGAGCGGCGAAATGCTGGCCTCGATGGGAAATTCCTCGCGATTGGCCCGCACCGCCGTGAGACCAGCCGGCGTCCACAGCTGCTGACGCACCTTTTCGTCCCGGAAATAATCCTCCAGCAAACCGCGGAAGGGCCTGGACAGAAACCGGTCAAACGGCTGCCCCAGCGCCCAGCCCGCGGAACACGTAAATATGCGCTCGGCCGCCTGATTGAACAATACAATCCGACGGTCATGATCGATGGCAATAATGGCGTCCATCGCCGAGGCCAGGATGCGCGAAAGCTTTTCCTCGCTCTGTTTCAGGGCATCTTCGAAACGCTTGCGTTGCAATTCGGCGCATGCTCGCGCGCCGAAAATCTTGAACATGTCGATGTCGCGCGGTTCGGCCTTCATGGGCTTGTCGTCGAATATGGCGAGATGGCCCATCACCTCCCTGGCGCTGCTGAGCAGGGGGATGGCAAGAAAGCTGCGAAGTTTCATCTCCTCCAGTGCCTGATCCCGGGGGAACAATTTGCCGACCTGATCCGGGAAGCAGTGTATTTCGCCGTCAAGGACGGCCTCACAGGGTGTCCCGGCAAGCGCGTACTGGCCGGGATTGTGGGAATTCTCACCATCCCACCAGGCAAGAATACGCGCAACAGTGCCGCTCTCGATGAATTCAGCCACAAAGGCGATGCGGACATTGAGCGCTTGCGATACCGAGCGCACCAATTCACGCAGGAATTCCTCGCCGGTGGTATGCGCCGTGGTCTCGGCGATCAGACGCAAAATACCCGCCGTGTCGTTGTAATGATTGACAGCCTCGTTCACGCCGCCCCCCGTGATCCTTGACTGACCTACTTGACGGGCAGTTTGCCGGCAAGCTGATCGATGGCGATTTCCAAATTATCCACCTTTTTCAGCAATTCGGTAATCTCCAGTTCCGCCTTGAGATTGACCTTGTAATCAAGTTCGCTGCGGATACGGTCCTTGGCGTCCGTGCGGTTCTGACTCATCATGATCACGGGCGCCTGTATCGCCGCCAGCATTGAGAGAAAAAGATTGAGCAGAATATAAGGATAAGGATCAAAGGCCTTCTGCTCCAGAAGAAATGAATTAATCAATGTCCAGACAAACAGAAATGCCGCGAACAGTCCGATAAACGTCCAACTGCCGCCGAATTGCGCCACCCTGTCGGCGATGCGATTGCCAAAAGTCTCCTTTTCCTCGATGACCTCATTTGGATTGGGCGTGGTCCAGCGCCTGAGGAAATCGCCGGTTCGCCGGAAACGCCGCACCATCCCTTTGATGACGTCCTGGGCCATGTGCGGCCGCCGCATCAGGAGTTCAAGGATCTGATCATGCCCCAGGGTGAATGCCTTGGTCGGCTCCGTGCTCGTAACAGTCGCTGAACGCGGGCCCCCGTCAAAAAGCGACATTTCACCGAAATAATCCCCGGGGCCCATGATGTCGATGGTGATTTTGTCCCCGTTTTCGTTGAGCAGGCTGACGGCCACCTGCCCGCTGTCTATGACATAAAGCCTGTCGCCCGTCTGACCCTCCCGGAAAATTGTCTGCCCCGCCCGGAATGATTCCTCGGTGAATATGCCGGCCAGCGCGGCCAATTCATCGTCGTCCATGGTGGCAAATAATGGAATGCTCTTCAGTAATTCAATATTGATTGACATACCCCCCCCTCGAAAAGATTAATTGCGATTATGCCCGTACACAAAAAATACAAATAATGTATCCGGGCTGAGATCGGAACAACTCCAGCGTATAGACGGCAAACGATTACCGGAGTTGCAGCGAGGACATTAATCGCCGCTGGAGCCGTATTTCTCGAGATATTGCTGGGACAAACGCTGGGCTTCCGCCAGCTGGTCGGGCGGCAGCTGTTTGGCCAGGGCGTCGCGCTTCTCGCGGGCGACGTTCATGCCGCCGGCCACGCTGGCGTCAAACCAGGCATAGGCCTGCATGGGATCCTTGCCGACGCCAACCCCCTCCAGATACAAAAGGGCAAGATTGTATTGTGCGGCGTTGAATCCCTGCTCGGCGGCGCGGCGTATCCATTCCGATCCCTCCGCGGGATCTGCGGCAACACCGCGTCCAGCCACGTAGAGCATGCCGAGATTGAGTTGCGCGCGCCTGACGCCCTGCGCCGCGGATTTCTTGAGCCATTCGAAGGCCATGACGTCATCCTGCTTCAACTCACGGCCTTCCATGTAGTACACACCGACGGTGTACTGGGCGTCGGCGTTGCCCTGATCGGCGGCGCGCAAAAACCAGGTGTTCGCCTCCACGGAGTCGGCCTTCACCCCGAGCCCTTTGGCATAAAGAATCCCGAGATTGTACTGGGCGCTGCTCAGGTTCTGTGCCGCGGCCCTGGCAAACCACTCACGCGACTGCGGGTAGTCCTGCGCCACGCCTTCTCCGGTGAAATAGCGCACGCCGAGTTGAAACTGGGCCTCGCGATCGCCTTGCATGGCGGCTTTTTCAAACCACCGAACCGCCTCGTGTGCGCTTTTATCCACGCCATTGCCGCGCAGATAAGCCATGCCGAGATTATATTGGGCGCCTGCCAGTCCATGGTCCGCCGCAAGCTTGAACCAGCGCGCGGCCTGACCATAGTCCTTCTCCACCCCCAAGCCCTGGTAGTGCATGACGCCAAGATTATTCTCGGCCACATGGTCACCTTGCGCGGCGGCCTCACGGAATTCCCGGAGTGCGGCGGCGTAGTCCTTGTTCGCCAGCGCCGCCCTGGCGGCGGTGACATCCGCGACCGCCAGCGCCGGCATCAACCAGAGCAGCGCCAATGCCATGCGTCGCGATTTATTCACGGCTCTTGAGGGAATTCAGGATAAATCACCCGCCGGACCACGGCCATTTGGGGGTTCTGCTTGCTGCCGGGCGAAAATCCGCTGCCTGCGGCAGAACAGCTTTACCAGCGGTAGCCGAAGCGAACCAGCTGGAAATTGATGCCGTTGTTGGGGTTACCAAGACCGGCGTTGGAGAGATGCTGATAGCGGTAATTGATCTCGTACTGGCCCCGATCGCCGAAGCGGATGCCGCCGCCCAGGGAATCGCCGAAGGAATAGTTGATGCCGAACCCGGCGCTGCCCAAGGCCGTCTCGCTGAACAGGTGGGCGCCGATGGCGCCCTCAAGGAACGGCCGCATACCGAGCCAGCTGTCGTCGGTTTGTATGCGGAATACCGGCGTGATACCGAAATCAACGAGGGAAGTGTTGCCGCTTTTGCCGCCGTGGCGGGCGTCCCAGTAGCTTGCACTCAATTCCCACTGGCCGCCCAGATACCAGTCGTGAAACGGCAGCCATTTCACGCCCCAATCCCACACCAGCGCACCACCGCCCCGCCAGGCATCACGGTTGGGATTGTCCTCGTCCGTATATCCGCCCTCGATGGCGAAGCCGTCGACCGCGTGCGCGCTCATGGGCGCCAGCAGGACCAGCAGCGCAGCAAGCAGGCTGCGAATACTCCACTTCACAATGACCCCCTCGTATATCGTCCCTTTCCCCGGGGACGTTATTGATTATTGGCTGCACAAACTACAAGAAAACGGGAACGCCGTAAAGCGACGGCCACTCTCAGGCCTGTGACCCGCCTCGGGCATTCCGTTTTTAAGAATTCATGGTAGCATTGCGCGTGTTTTTTCGGCCCGCTTTCACGCGGGGCGGGTCAAAGCGAAAAAAATCAGGTGAAACGTGCCACCCAGGGGATGACAGGGGCCCCGCGAGAGATGGCCATCGGGGAATATCCAGCCCCTGGAGGAACCGCATCATGATGAAAAAGCATTGGCTCATGCTGACAGGCTTGGGCATGGGTTGTATTGGCATGAACGCGGCGCCGGCCGCTGGTGACGCGGCGGCGGGCAAGCTTAAGGCCGAAACCTGCATGGGCTGTCATGCCGTGGCCACCTACAAGAACGTCTACCCCACCTACAACGTGCCCAAACTTGGGGGGCAGCACCCGGAATACATCGTTTCCGCGCTCAAGGCCTACAAGTCAGGGGACCGCGCCCACCAGACCATGCATGCCAACGCCTCCAATTTAAGCGATCAGGACATGCAGGATATCGCCGCTTTCTTCGCCGCGCAGGGCGGCAAGTAGGCATTGGCCCCACAGAATCCATGGAGAGAGTACACATGAAAACGTTGTTAATGATCACGAGCGCCATGATGCTGTGCCTGCTGTCATTGACTGCCCGGGCGGAGGGCGATTACGCGGCGGGGCAGCAGAAGGCCAAGGAAATCTGTGCCGCCTGCCACAACGCCGACGGCAACAGCACCAACGCGATGTATCCCAAGCTGGCCGGCCAGTGGGAAAGCTACATCGTTCAGGCCCTGAAGGAATACAAGTCGGGCGAGCGCAAAAATCCGATCATGGGCCCGATGGCCGCCCCGCTCACGGAACAGGAAGTCGAGAACGCCGCCGTGTATTTCTCGCAGCAAAAACCCGCGGTGTTCGTCCTCCAGCGTTGAACCGAAGCAGTTTGATCCAGAAGCAACACCGATACGGCCCGGATTTCCGGGCCGTCGTTTTTTGCATCACACTTTCTTATCGCCCATGATTAAGCAATCATGGTACGTCCCTTTAAATTCCGGCTCTCTCAACTCCCCATGCTCGACGCCGAGATCGAAAACCTGAGCCAGCGCCGGCAGGCCCTGGAGGCAGAAACCCAAGGCAAGTGGCTCACCGAATTGACGGACACCGAGACCAAACTCGCGGACTTGAACCAGGACCTCATCAAGGCCCAGAACCGCTACACCTTGCAACAACTGGCCGCCCCCGTAGCCGGCACCGTCCAGCAACTGGCCCTCCACACGATCGGTGGCGTAGTCACCCCTGCCCAGGAACTCATGCGCATCGTTCCTGAAGAGGACAGTATCCAAATCGAGGCCTGGGTCGAGAACAAGGACATCGGCTTTGTCCATGACGGCCAGAACACTGAAATCAAGGTAGAGACCTTCCCGTATACCAAATATGGCACCCTCACCGGCCGGCTCATCAAAGTATCCACTGATGCCATCACCGAAATGAAGGAACTTCAGGTCGATAAGGATCACCGAAATGAAAAATAATTTATCTCGGGTTCCGTTGCTTGCTTTCGTTTCCCCCCTTTTAGTTTCTATGGCGGTTTACGCAGATGATTATTTACTTGATCCAGCGCCTGTGTATTACCAAGGCACGGCGCATGTTGAGACTCCATACGAAAAGCCGACCGACTCCGGTGTTTGTGAGCTTTATCTGGAGAATCTGCGATATTTCGCAAAACAAAATATACCCATGTCCTGCGATAGACCTATAGCGCCACATTTGAAGAAGAAAATCCATGATGTAGCGTGGGAGAACCTGGATCCAGCACGGTATCCAGATCTGTTTAATGCAGTAGTTGCCGCTACTTTCCCGCCTTCAGGCGGGGGCGTGAAGCGCTGGAGTGAGGAAGTAAAAAAAGGTGTTGCTGTATTCCGGCGAGCCAAATTGCAACTGAAAGGGTATCCAACTTTTATGGGCACTTCCGGTGTAGGTACATCGCCGCCTCCACGCCCGATCGCATTTAATATTGTGCAATTTGGCATCAACCATAATGATCCAAACAGCCCTGATCCAGTATGGCGCTGCTATCCAATTCGTGGAAAGAAAGAAGGGCACGAACCAACTGACCTTCGTTTCTTTATTGTTACTGAAGATCTGACGAAAATGTACGATCAACTACGCGACATTAATACAGGCCACACGGGAGACTATATAAAAATTATCAACACTCATCCTTATGTTGAAAGTTCATATACTGACACAGCAAATATACAAGAAATACAGTTATCCGAAATCCAGACTAAATTCCCAGTTCATCTCGAGCCGGTTTGCCTTTACCGCTTCGATTTCATAGACAAAGGGCGGTAACATTAAGGGACGTACCACCATTGTTTTCGAGGATTGAGGCATTAAAGATGTTGGGTTTGCTTCGTTTATGTGAGGGGAACATTAAGGGACGTACCACTATTGTTTTCGAGGATTGAGGCATTAAAGATGCTGGGTTTGCTTCGTTTATGTGAGCGAACGAAGCTGCGCCCCCATTATGAGCGCAACCTCTAATTCCACGCCGGCGCGAATGGGCTACCGCCTGCCGGCGGAATGGGAGCCGCATCAAGCAGTGTGGTTCTCCTGGCCGCACAATCGCGAGTCATGGCCCGGCAAGTTCGAGACCGTCGAGCCGGTGATGACTCAGGCGGTGGCGGCGATCCAGCAGAGCGAGACCGTGCGCATCAACGTGCTCGACGCCGCGCATGAAGCTCATGTGCGTGGTGTACTGGCAGCACATCGTGTCAGCACGAACAACCTCCTCTTCCACCACTTCCCCACCAATGACGCCTGGTGCCGGGATCATGGCGCAATTTTCGTCGTGCGCGAGCAGGCCGGACGCCGCGAACTGGCGGCAACGCACTGGGACTACAACGCCTGGGGAGATAAATATCCACCCTTCGATCGCGATCAGGAGATTCCACGACGTATGGCCGAGGCGCTGGCTGTGCCCCGGTTTGAGGGCGGCATGGTGCTGGAAGGCGGCTCCATCGAAACCAACGGCGCCGGTACCCTGCTGACGACCGAACAATGCCTGCTCAACTCCAACCGCAATCCGGGGATGAGCCGCGCGGAGATAGAGCAGCGGCTGCGCGATTTTCTGGGCGTGCAGACCATTCTCTGGCTGGGCGAAGGCATCGTCGGCGACGACACCGATGGCCATATCGACGATCTCACCCGCTTCGTGGCGGAAGATACTGTGGTCACGGTCGTCGAAGATGACCCGACGGACGCCAATTACGCCGTATTGCAGGACAATCTGCGGCGTCTAAAGACCATGCGACTGCCAGGTGGACGCTCGCTAAACATCATCAATCTCCCGATGCCGGAACCGGTGATTTACGACGGCCAGCGCCTGCCGGCGAGCTACGCCAATTTCTACACCGGCAACACCGTGGTGCTGACGCCGGTGTTCAACTGCGCGCAGGATGCGCGGGCGCTGTCTATACTTGAACAATGCTTCCCCGGGCGGCGCGTCGTGGGTATTGATTGCACCGATTTGGTGTGGGGGTTGGGGGCTTTCCATTGCCTGACCCAACAAGTCCCCGCCACAGGCCGCTGAAAATCTATTACGGAGCCCGTCTGCGTTGTTGCTGCTCGCTCGAAAGCTCGCCGTACTGCCTTTGTACTCTCCCGCTTTCTCGCTCTCGGCGCCTGGCAGCCGTGCTTCCTCATGACGATTTACATCTGCCTGTTAACGAATCTCAACTGCTCGGCATCAGATTCACACAAAAAACACTTGCTGTTGACGGCTATTTACCCTACATTTCGCGCAAAATTTCCTCATCACACAAAAAATATGGCCAACCACAGGAACGGGAATGAAAAATACGGCAGCGGTCGCTGAATTCATCCGCCATCACTACCGTCATTTCAACGCCGCCGCCCTGATCGACGCCGCCAACGGCTACATCGACCTGCTTGAAGACAACGGCAAGATGTTCATGACCCTGGCCGGCGCCATGAGCACCGCTGAACTTGGCTTGTCGCTGGCGGAGATGATCCGGCAGGACAAAGTCCATGCCATAACCTGCACGGGCGCCAACCTTGAGGAGGACCTCTTCAACCTCGTGGCGCACGATCACTACGTCCGCCTCCCCCGATACCGCGATCTCACTCCCGAAGACGAGGAGAAGCTGCTGCAGCGCCATTTAAACCGGGTCACGGATACCTGCATCCCCGAGGATGAAGCCATCCGGCGCCTTGAAAAGGCCGTTTTAAAGGAGTGGACTGCCGCCGACAAAAAAGGCGGAAGTTACTTTCCCCACGAATTCCTGTACCGCGTCATCAAAAGCGGCGCATTGGAAAAGCATTATCAAATCGACCCCCACGACAGCTGGCTGGTGGCCGCCTGCGAGGCCGATCTGCCGCTATTCGTCCCTGGCTGGGAAGACTCCACGCTCGGCAACATCTACGCCAGCCACTGCGTCAGCGGCACCATCAAAAATGTTCACACGGTGCGGTCCGGCATCGAATACATGGTGTCGCTGGCACGGTGGTATCAGGCGACCTGTCGCGAGCATCCCATCGGCTTCTTCCAGATCGGCGGCGGCATCGCCGGCGACTTCCCGATTTGCGTAGTCCCGATGCTGGAGCAGGATTTGCAGATCCGGGACATCCCGCGCTGGAGCTACTTCTGCCAGATCAGCGACTCGACCACCAGTTACGGCTCCTATTCCGGCGCCGTGCCAAATGAGAAGATCACCTGGGGTAAATTGTCGGTGAAAACGCCCAAATACATCATCGAGTCGGACGCCACCATTGTGGCTCCGCTCATTTTTGCCTGCGTGCTGTCTCCCCCGGGCCGGAAGATTTAATGAGCACGCCGCAACCCCTGCCCTCGCCAGCGGCTGCCGAATCGCCGGGCTGGACCGCCCAGGACGCGGAGGATTTGTACCGCATGCGCCAATGGGGCGACGGTTTCTTCTTCGTCAATGAGCGCGGGCACGTGGCCGTGCACCCGCTGAGCGATCAGGAGCTGAGCATAGACATCGCCGACGTGGTGCAGGACCTGCGCAACCGCAAGGTGAAGTTTCCAATCCTGCTGCGATTCCAGGACGTGCTGCAGGCGCGCGTCGTGCGTCTCAACACCGCCTTTCGCGAAGCCATCGAGGGGGCGGGCTACCAGAACCATTATCAAGGCGTCTATCCCATCAAGGTCAACCAGCTGCACGAAGTGGTCGAAGAAGTCGTGGAGGCCGGCAAGCCGTTCAAGATGGGTTTGGAATGCGGCTCCAAGGCGGAACTCATCGCTGCGCTGCCGCACATGATGGACGACGAGGCGCTGTTGATCTGCAACGGCTACAAGGACGCCGTCATGCTGCGTTTGATTCTGGCCGCACAGCAGATCGGCAAGAACGTCATTCCGGTCATGGAGAAATACGGCGAATTCGAGCACTTGCTGCGGCTGGCCCGCGATCTGAATGTCACGCCGCGTTTCGGCGTGCGCGTGCGCCTGGGCACCAGCGGCGCCGGCAAATGGGCGGAGTCCGGCGGGGATCAGTCCAAATTCGGCATCTCCATACCGGAGCTGGTCAATCTCGTCAGCCATCTCAAGGCGGATGGACTGAACGAGTCGCTGGTGCTGCTGCATTTCCACCTCGGCAGCCAGATCGCCGACGTGCAAATCCTGAAAAAGGCAGTCAAGGAAATCGCGCAAATATACGTGCAACTGCTGAAACGCGGCATGCCGCTGAAATACGTCGACGTCGGCGGCGGCCTGGGCGTCAACTACGAGGCGGGCTACGGCGGCGAGGAAAACAGCATCAATTACAGTCTGCGCGAATACGCCAACGCCGTGGTGTATTCGATGAAGGAGGTCTGCGACGAGGAGCAGAGCCCGCATCCGATCCTGATCTCGGAGAGCGGACGCGCCATCACCGCGCATCATTCCGTGTTGATCGTCGAGGCCCTGGGCGCCTACCGCAAGGACACGGTGGAGGACAACTTCATGCCGGCGCCGGAACACAACATCGTGGTCCGGCAATTGTTTGACACCCTCGCCCGCGTGCGCCAGCTCGCCGCCAACAAGCGCCGCAAGAATCCGCCGCTGGCCGAGTTGATGGAGAACTATCACGACGCCGTCGAGAAACGCCAGGAGGCCGACACTCTTTTCAACCTCGGCTATCTGCCCATGGAGGAGAAGGCGGTTGCCGAACGGCTGTACTGGACCATCTGCCGGGATATCGACAGGCAGGTCAAGAAGGCGCCCAAACCGGAATTGGTGCCGGTCGAGCTGCGCGCACTGGATGATCACTTGGTCGATCAATTTCTGTGCGATTTTTCCGTGTTCCAATCCATCCTTGACCACTGGGCCATCGGCCAGCGTTTTCCCATCCTTCCCATCCGTGGCCTCGACTGCCGCCCCACCCGTCGCGCCGTGCTGGTCGACCTGACCTGCGATTCGGACGGCAAGGTTTCACATTACGTCTCCTCGAATACGGACAAGGACTTTCTGGAACTGCACGACTTTAAAAATGACGACCCTTACGACCTGGGCTTCTTTTTGATGGGCGCCTACCAGGACATCATGGGTGACGCGCACAACCTGTTCGGCCGCGTCTCCGAGGCGCACATTTATGCCGATGCCGCCGAGCCGGGTGGCTATTACATCGAAAAGATCATCCCCGGCACCTCCGTGCAGGAAATGCTGGCGCTGGTGCAGTATTTCCCCAACGACCTGCAGCGGCGCATGAACGACCTTATCAAGCAAAAAATAGACGAGGGTCGCATCCGTCCCAAGGCCGGCGTGGATTTGCTGGATCAATACATGCAGTGTTTCGCGCAAAGCACCTACTACGAACCCGCCACCCGGGAAACCCCGCCGAACAACGGCAATTCCGCATGACCGCGTCGCGCAGCGTTCGCGTGGGTCTGGTGCAGATGGCCTGCGACCCCGACCCGGCAGGCAATCTGGACAAAGCGCTGCGCCTCGCCCGGCAGGCGGCGACAAAAGGCGCGCAGATTGTCTGCCTGCCGGAGATGTATCGCTCGCGCTACTTCTGCCAGATCGAAGACCACGCTCATTTTGAACTGGCCGAGCCCGTGCCCGGCCCTTCCAGCGATGCCTTCGGCAGGCTGGCGGCGGAGCTCGACCTCGCGATCATCGTGCCGATCTTCGAGAAGCGCGCGGCCGGTCTTTATCATAATTCCGCGCTGGTGATCGACGGCGGGCGCGGTGAGATCGGCATGTATCGCAAGATGCACATCCCCGACGATCCGCGCTTCTACGAGAAATTCTATTTCACGCCGGGTGATCTCGGCTTCAAAAAATTTCCCACCCGCCATGCCGATGTCGGCGTGCTGATCTGCTGGGATCAATGGTATCCGGAGGCGGCGCGGCTGACCGCGCTGCAGGGCGCGCAAATCCTGTTCTACCCGACCGCCATCGGCTGGCAGCCCGCGGAAAAGGCCGAGTACGGCCGGGCCCAGCATGACAGCTGGGAAGTCATCCAGCGCGCGCATGCCATTGCCAACGGTTGCTTTGTGGCAGCCGTCAACCGCATCGGCTTTGAACCCGATCCCGCGCACGCCGGCCAGGGCATCGAGTTTTGGGGCCAAAGTTTCATCGCGGCCCCGGACGGTTCGATATTGACGCGCGCGCCCGCCGACAAAGAAGCGGTCATCGTCCAGTCGCTGGATCTGACGCGGCTGGACTTCTCCCGCACGCACTGGCCGTTCCTGCGCGATCGCCGCATCGACGCCTATGGCGGTCTCACCCGGAGATTTTTGGATTAGCGAAGAACGCCTGCACATCACTCAATTCATGGGTAAGCGGCATCGGCGGCAGGGCGGCCATGAACTTTTTGCCGTAGGATTTTTCCGTAAGCCTGGGGTCGCACAGCACCACCACGCCCCAATCCCTGACGTCGCGGATGAGACGCCCGACGCCCTGTTTGAGCGCGATCACCGCCTCCGGGATTTGATATTCCACGAATGGGTTGCCGCCGCGCTCTTCCATGGCGCGCATACGCGCCCGCATGACCGGATCGTCCAGTGCGGCGAACGGCAATTTATCGATGACCACGCAGGACAGCGCATCGCCGCGCACATCGACCCCCTCCCAGAAACTGCTGGTACCCAGCAACACGGCGCGTTCGGCGTGGCGGAATTGCTCCAGCAATTGCGCGCGCGGCGCCTGCCCCTGCACCCATAATGAAAAACCCGCGTCTTTCCCCCTTAATAATTCGCTGGCCGTATTCAGCGCCCGATGACTTGTAAACAGCAGAAACGCCCGTCCGCCGCTCGCCTGCAATACCGGCATCGCCGTCTCCACGACGGCCCGGGTGTAATTCGCGCTGCGGGGATCGACCTCGATAGAAGGCAGATAGATCAGGCCCTGATGCGCGTAATCGAAAGGGCTGTCGAAACGCCGCTCCTCGGCCCCTGCAAGTCCCAACTGACGGGTGAAATAGCTGAAATCCTCGCCGACCGCCAGCGTCGCCGACGTATAGATACGCGCGCCACGGTGCCGGCTCATGCGTTCGTTGAATAATTCCGCCACCTCCAGCGGCGTCTGATAGAGCACGAAGCCGCGCCGATGTGTCTCGTACCAGCGAATTATTCCGGGGGCCTCTTGTGTGGCGTATGTTTCGAGCTGCTCCCGTAGCGCGCCCGCACGGCGATGGCAATTGGCGAGCGAAGGACCACGCTCCGCGACACGGGCGAGCCCTTCGACCAGTCCGAGCAATGCCGCCTGCAACTGCTGCAAGGCCCCTGTCACCGCCGGCTTGAGGGTTTGCTCCTGCCAGTAACCGCGCTCCCTGCCATCCATTGCCAGCCGCAGATCGCGCACCGCCCTCTCCAGATGAGAGGCGATATCGCGCAACGCCGGGGTATCCGCGGCTTCGCCGATCTGCGACCGCAACGTATCCCTGCCCAGTTCGCTCAATTGCCGGCTGCTGAAGACGGTGCCAAAAAATTGAGATGCAATTTCCGGGAGCTGATGCGCCTCATCGAAAATGACCGCCTCGGCCCCTGGCAATACCTCGCCAAAGCCTTGTTCCCTCAATGCCAGATCGGCCAGAAACAGGTGGTGGTTGACCACCACCACTTCCGCCGCCTGCGCCTCGCGCCGCGCCTTGACGACGTGGCAATCTTCATAGAGCGGACACTCCTGGCGCAGACAATTCTCCACAGTGGAGGTCACCAGCGGCCAGATGGCCGCGTCTTCCGGCACCTCGGCCAATTCTGCAATGTCACCGCTCTCCGTGCGCCCGGCCCATGTCTGGATCGTTTGCAATTCCGCCTGCCGCCCGGTGGTTCCCACGCCGGCGGCGATTACCTGGTGCAGACGGTGCAGGCAGAGATAGTTTGCGCGCCCCTTGAGCAGGGCCGCCTGTACTGGGGCGCACAGCGCCTCTCTCACCACGGGCAGATCTCGATGGAACAGCTGATCCTGAAGATTCTTCGTGCCGGTGGAAATGATGATCCGCTTGCCGGATAAAAGCGCGGGCACGAGATAAGCGAAGGTCTTGCCGGTGCCCGTACCCGCCTCGCAGACCAGCGTACCGGCATCGGCGATGGCCGCCGCCACTTCCTCCGCCAACTGCTGCTGCACCGGACGCGGGTGGAATCCGGGCAACAAACGTGCGAACGGCCCTTGTGGACCCAGCAGGCTGGCGGGAGAGTCTTGCACGCTAAATAGCTTTAATGATGATCATTAACTGATTAATTTATGAATATATTTATATTCTAATTTAGAAACAATCTCAGGCACGTAGCGTATCGAATGCCATGACTTCGTCCAGGCGATGGCGGTGGGCGGCGATCATGACCAGTCTGTCAAAACCCAGGGCCACACCGGAACAGGCAGGTAATCCATGTTCCAATGCCGCCAGCAGACGTTCATCAACGGGCATCACGGCAAGACGCCGTGCCTGGCGCGCGTTGTTATCGTCTTCGAAACGTCGGCGCTGCTCTCCGGCAT
Organism: Gammaproteobacteria bacterium; assembly: GCA_035501935.1. Taxonomy (NCBI): domain Bacteria; kingdom Pseudomonadati; phylum Pseudomonadota; class Gammaproteobacteria; species Gammaproteobacteria bacterium. The sequence goes on from DATJVC010000025.1 coordinate 35,893, forward strand.
CGCGCAATTCTTCGAAGCCGCTGGCTATTTCGATACCGTTGATGAAGAGTTCAAACCGCGCCGCCACGGGCGGGTCTTCGTCGGGAATGATGCGAGCGAGCGCCGCCTGGCTCGCGGGGAAGTGGCAAAGAAACAACGGCCGGTCCTTGCCCAATTTCGGTCCAACCACCCAGCTCAATACCCAGTCCAGGCAATCATCGCGTCCCCACTCATCAACGATTGCCGTGCCTGACCCCAAACGCTGCACTGTCCTTCGCAACTCGTCGTCATGAACGGCCAGCGGGTCGAATCCCGCATGTTCCTTGAAGGCGGTGGCGTAGGTCGTGCGATCGCAGTAGTCCGTTCGCAGCAACCATGTCAGCAGGTCTTCGATTTCCCCCATAAGGTCGTGCATGTCAAAGCCCGGCCGGTACCATTCAAGCAACGTAAATTCCGGATTGTGCAATCCGCCCGATTCGCCGTTGCGGAAGGCCTTCGTAATTTGATAGATGGGGCCGGCGCCCGCCGCCAGTAATCGCTTCATGGCATATTCCGGTGAAGTTTGCAGACAAAGCCCCGTGGGCGTGGATTGCCCCGGCAGCACGCATTCCGCGCGCAGGTTTTCCAGATGCGGATCTGTGACTCCGGCCGCTGCAAGCAGTGGTGTTTCCACCTCCATCACCTGCCGGTCGGAGAAAAAGGCACGGACGCGTTCCAACAATCCAGCGCGCAACTTGAGCACGTCCAGCGACGCGCCGGGCCGCCAATCGGATGGGGTTGCCGGGCCCACGCAAGCCGCCGCGCGGCTATTCCTTGACGCGTGAGGAATATTGACCGGTGCGGGTATCAATACGGATTATTTCGTTGTTATTGATGAAGAGCGGCACCTTGACCATGGCGCCGGTCTCCAGTTTGGCGGGCTTGGAACCGCCGGTCACCGTGTCGCCACGCACGCCTGGATCCGTTTCCACGATCTTCAGGTTCACGAACGCCGGCGGCTGTATGGTCAGCGGTACGCCGTTCCACAACGTGACGATACAAGTCTCCTCGCCCTTCAACCACTGCGCCGCGTCAGTCATCGCCGTGCGGCTGGCGGCAATCTGCTCGAAGTTCTGTGGGTTCATGAAGTGCCAGAATTCGCCGTCACTGTAAAGATACTGCAATTCCACGTCCACGACATCGGCGCCCTCGCAGGTGTCTCCTGATTTGAAGGTGCGCTCCAGCATGCGGCCGGTCTTGAGATTGCGCAGTTTGACGCGATTGAACGCCTGTCCCTTGCCGGGTTTGACGTATTCGTTTTCCAGGACGTTATAGGGATCGCCGTCGATCATCAGCTTCAATCCGGCCTTGAATTCGTTGGTGCTGTAGGTGGTCATGTCGTCTTCCAGGTGAAAATGGGTTAAAAAGACGCGCATGATAACCCAAGCCGCCGTTTCGTTTCAGCCTCCATCTCAGTCCGCGTGGCAAAAAGCGCTTGCCGAAGCCATTTCCAGCCCCTTGGAGCTGCTGCAACTGCTGGAAATCGATCCCGCGGTCGCAGGGTTCAGATTGTCCGCGGATATCCGATTCAGACAACGCGTGCCGCGTGGTTTCGCCGCGCGCATGCGCAAAGGTGACCCGCTTGATCCCCTGCTGCTCCAGGTATTGCCCCTGGCCGAGGAGGATGCGGAAATTCCCGGATTCCTTGTCGATCCGGTGGGTGATCTCAAGGCCGAGACCGTGCCCGGGATGCTGCACAAATACCACGGCCGCGCGCTCATCGTCATCACCGGCGCCTGCGCCATCCATTGCCGCTATTGCTTCCGCAGACACTTTCCCTACGGGGACTCCAACCCTTCCGCTGATCACTGGCGGCGCGTACTGGAGTATCTGCGCGGCGATGGCTCCATTACCGAGGTGATTCTGAGCGGTGGTGACCCGTTGTCGCTGCCCGATGCCCGACTCGCGGACCTGGCGCAGGCACTGGCCGAGATTCCCCACCTGAAACGGCTGCGCGTGCACACCCGCCTGCCGGTGGTGCTGCCTGAACGTGTCGTCGATTCATTGCTGGCGTGGCTTGTCGGCACACGCTTGCACCCGGTCATGGTCATACATGCCAATCACGCCAATGAAATCGATGATGCCGTCCGTGCCGGACTGCGGCTGTTGCGTGACGCCAGAGTACCCCTTTTGAATCAGTCCGTGCTGCTCAAGAACATCAACGATAGCGTTGAGGCGTTGTGCGATTTGAACGAGGCGCTGTTTGAGGCTGATGTGCTGCCCTATTATCTGCATCTGCTCGATCCCGTACAGGGCTCCGCCCATTTCAATATCGACGATGCGGCTGCCCACAGGCTGCTCGATGCCATGCGCGCCCGGCTTCCCGGTTATCTCGTGCCGCGGCTGGTACGCGAAATTGCCGGTTTACCCTATAAACTTCTCTTCAAATAGCCAGAAACGGCCGAGTGAACCAGGGGGGACCCATGCCTTATCAATACAACCGGAAGCATGCCAGCCTGATCGATGCCGCCATTGAACGGTGGCAGGCGGAGGGACTGCTGGAGACGGAAACCGCCGCGCGGCTCAAGGCCAGTTACCAGGCGGTGCCGTTTGATTGGGGACGGTTGGCCAAATACGCCTTCTGGGCGGCGTTGGCATGCACACTCATCGCCGTGGGGTCGGTATTCAGCGATCGCCTGCTCATGGAACTGCTGGCCCAGCTTTTCAATGCACCGGAATCCGTAAAGGCGCTGTTTTTCACGGTGCTGGCGGCCATGTTTTATTCCTGGGGATCACAGCGCCGCCAGCGCATGCCCGGAAAACGCTATTCCAATGAAGCGGTGTTTTTTCTCGGCATCGTCTCCACCGCGGCCGCCGTGGCCTTCCTGGGCCGTGCGCTGGATACCGGCAGTGGACACTACTCACTGCTGCTGGCACTTGCCGCCGTCGTGTATGGCGTGCTGGGACTATGGTTTCCTTCCGGTCTGGTGTGGGTCTTCGCACTGCTGTCGCTGGGCAGCTGGTTCGGCGCCGAAACCGGCTATATGTCAGGCTGGGGCGCCTATTATCTGGGCATGAATTACCCGCTGCGCTTCGTGGCCTTCGGCATCGCCCTCATCGCCGCCGGCACCGCCTTCGGCGGCTGGCCGGCGCGGCGCGCATTTTTGCGCCCGACCCGCGCGATGGGCCTGCTATACCTGTTCATTGCGCTCTGGATCATGTCCATTTTCGGAAATTACGGCGACATCAATGTCTGGTACCACGTCAAGCAGATCGAATTATTTCACTGGTCGCTGCTCTTTGCGATCGCAAGCGGCGCCGCGATCTGGCATGGGTTGAAGTATGACGACGGCATGACCCGCGGTTTTGGCCTTGTGTTTCTGTTCATCAATCTCTACACGCGGTTTTTTGAGTATTTCTGGAACAGCTTGCACAAGGCGGTATTTTTTGCCTTGCTGGCCGCAAGCCTTTGGTACATCGGCAGCCACGTGGAGCGTATTTGGAGTCTCGGCCGCGCGCCCGTTCCTGAGCGGGCCTAGCTCAGGAAGATGAGATTTCAGCGGGAGGCCGCTGCTCCGCGTTGATGTAATCGGCGAAACGGCGGTAATCGTCGCGGCCCAGCCACCAAACACGGAAGCGGCCCAGTCTCATGTATTCCTGAAAGCGGCGATCGACCAGGCCGTCGCCCGCCAATTGCGACGCCGCCCAGCGCCCGACACGAGGCGCCACGGATTTGATCAAAGCCAGCTGTGTCGCGCCGAGGCGCGCCGCAAGCCACGCGGCAAGACTGTCGGAACTGGTTCCCCAATCACAATGTATGTCTGTTGCATCATTCGCCATCGACGCGGGCATCCATACGGGCACTTCGCGCTGGTCGAGGATATTGCGCAATTCCTTGTCCTGGGACGCAGGCTGCAGACCGGGTTGCAGGCGGACGAGCTCGCGGCCGTATTGCTCCATGGCCAGCAGCGCCATGCCATGCGCGGTGGCATCGTCGAATCCCGTCTGCTTTTGCGCCGCGCGCACCTTATCGGCGAACGGCCCGCCGCCGGGCACGACGACCAGGCGTCCGCCGCCCGTCAGTGCCAACGCATGCAGCCAGCGCCTTAATTCCGGCGCATCATGCAGGCTGCCGCCGACCTTCACCACCCACAGATCAAACGGCATCCTGGGTCTCGGTGTTCATGAACAGCCTGATCATGCCCGCCGCTTTATCCAGACTTTCCTGGTATTCCGCTTCCATCAGCGAATCCATGACGATGCCGCCACCCGCCCAGGCATGCATGAAACCATCGTGGCAGACCAGCGTGCGGATGGCGATATTGGTGTCCATGCCACCGTCGAAGCCAATGTATCCGATGGCGCCGCAATAGACGCTGCGGCGATGCGGCTCCAGTTCCTCGATGATTTCCATGGCGCGGAGCTTGGGCGCACCGGTGATGGAACCGCCGGGAAAACAGCCCCGCAGCAGATCGACTGGATGTCGTCCTTCTGCCAGCTCGCCCCGCACAGTGCTGACCAGATGGTGCACGGTGGCGAAACTCTCGACTGCGAACAGGTTCGGCACGCTGACTGAACCGGTGCGGCAGTTCTTGCCGAGATCATTGCGCAGCAGATCCACAATCATGACGTTCTCGGCGCGGTCCTTGAGGCTGTTGCGCAACTCCTCCATCATTTGTTGATCGCGCAAGGGATCGGCGGATCGCGGCCTAGTGCCCTTGATCGGCTTGGTTTCGACCACGCCGTTTCTCACATTAAGAAAACGCTCCGGAGACGAGCTCAACACCTCACCGCCGGGCACGCGTAAAAATGCAGAATACGGCGCCGGATTCAACTGCCGGAGATACCGGTAGGCATCCCATGGATCACCCTGGGCACGCGCGCTGAAACGCATGGCGAGGTTCACCTGGTAACAATCACCGTCGCGCAGATAACGCTTGATGCGTTCGAAGCGCTCCGCATATTGCGCATGGCTGAGATTCGGCTTGACCGCCGACAATACGCGGAACTGGGGACGAAACGCCACGGGCGTCGGGGGTGGCTCGGCCACCTCCAGCAGGCGCAGCCATTCGTCATCCAGCCTGTTGTCTTCGGCACGGCTGATGAAATACGCGCGTTTACCGAGATGATCGATCACCACACAACGCTCATAAAAACCAATCGCCATGTCCGGCAAGTCTATGTCGTGAATGGCGATGTCAGGCAGATGCTCCACGCGCCGCCCCAGGTCGTAGGCGAAATACCCCATCGCACCGCCGGTGAACGGCAGTTCCGGATGGCCCGGCAGCGTTTCGCCCAGATGCTGTTTCAGAAGTGCAAAGGGATCCGCGTCGGAAACCTTCGTCTTTCCATCGGAACAGATTTCAGTCTCATGGCCGCGCGTGATCAGCGTAAGGCGGGGCTCGGCCGCAAAAATATCGAATCTGCCCTGCCTCTGACACAGGCGGTCGCTGTCCAACAGTACGCACCACGGCCGGCCAGCGAAGGCGTCAAAGCGGGCGGCGCTGTCCTCATGGTAGGACAGCTCCACTATGCGCGGGACATTCAGCACGATGCCTGTCTCAGCATGGCCAGTGCCACGGCGGGTGCGCAAACGGCCGCATGAACGCGCCACCGGCGCGGTATGTCCATCAATTCAGCGTAATCGATATAGGTATGACCCATCCGGCGCGCCAGTCGTTTGGCAATGAAGCGACCCACACCGGCGCCGACCACCGGCAGCTTGGAAAGTCTGGAAGACTGTGACATCACCCGTTTCATTTCACGCGCGATGTCATCCTGCTGGATTCCGGCGATGTGGCGCGCCACCCGCCGCCAGTCTTTCATTGAAGCATTGCGCAGGTCGCATCCCAGCATGCGCGCCAGGCGACGGGCGCAGTCGCGCGGGTTTTTGCCGCGGCGATCCGCGGTTTCATCTCCGTCATAACGCAGATCGCCGGTCAGCCGGTAGACATCAGCCATACCGGCAAAGTGTTCAGCCGCCAGACCCTGCCATGCACCATGAAATCGCACCCGCCGCGCCACCGCCATGATCGGTGTGCGGGCCACGCCGGTGTATACCAGTTCACCGGTGCGCAAACGGCCGGCGTCCGTCAACCCCCGCGCCGCCACCCGGCCGTTGCGGATGGGAATGATGTCGGTGGTGGTGCTGCCTATATCGACCAGCAGTGCCTGCGGCATAATCTTCGCCACCGATGCCGCCGTCGCATGCCAGTTCGCCGATGCGACTTCAGCATGGGCGCGCCGCGCGTTCCTCGCATCGCACAAACCCCGGTGCAATGAATACACCTGCATGCGCTTTGCATCAATGTGCTGGACGACCATCCGCAGCAGAGTTTGCACGCCCTCTCCGCGATCGGCAAACACATCGGCCAGCTCGCCGGTCATGGTGAGGCCATGCAGGCCCCCCCTCAATCGCCAGCGCTGGCAAAGCCGCGACAGCAGACTGTCGAGTTCATGCAGCCCCCGCCATAAACGACAGGGATATTGCCCGACATGAAGCAATCGGCCCTGCGTGTCCGCGACCGCAAGCTTCAAATGCGCCCCGCCGATGTCCCAACCTGCGAAGCAGGTTACAGATTCATGCATGATGGGGCACCTCCACCCTCACCGTACGGGCCCCCAGCGTACGGGTCGTCGTCGCCTTCCGTTCCAGGCATGCGTCCAGGATCAATTGTGCGGTATTGATGCCAAGGGAATCGCTCATGGCCACATAACTGGTGGTCAGGCGGGGATTGATTTCCAGCACGACCGGGCCCGCAACAGTCTCAATGTAATCGACGCCTACGAAACCGCGCAAACCCGGAATGAGGTTCATCAGCAAATCGGCGAGTCCCTGCATGATCGGCCTCTGCTGCGGACGGGCGTTGACCAACGTGCCGGTTTGTCTCAACTCCATCCCTTCGTGAATCTGTATTTGCTCATTGACCGCCAGCACCCCGGCGTGTCCACGACTGCAGAGCAGTGCCAGACTCATCGCCCTGCCCTGCACGTAAGGTTGCATCACCCATGCGCGTCCCTCGTCCGCCGGCCGCCACTCCGAAAGCGCCTCGGCGTCTTCAAAGAAAAATGTATCTTCGCTGCCGGCCCCATCGTCCGGCTTTACCACGTATCCCCGCCCGCTTTCCGGAAGACGCTGTCCAAGATACACGGTCTCCGGCACCGCCACGCCGTGGGACGCCAGCGCCCGTATGGTGGCGATCTTGCTTGCCGCCACGGCCACCGCCGCCGATGTACACCCCAACAACAGCCTGCCCGCATCTTCGACCATGCGATTGAACCGCTCCAGCACGCCGCCGGTTTCGGGTGCGATGATCAATGCCGCGTCCGCCGCTGATATGCATCGCCGCCACAAATCCCAGGGTTCGACCCGCACGTTGAGAATCTCCACCTTCTGATCCAACGCCGGCATTCTTGGGTCGCGGGTCACCGTGATTCTGCAGTCGTTCAACGCGCAAAAATCGCCGAGTGCCGCGCGCAATATCGCGTCGCCTTCGCTGGCAAGTGCGGGCGGCAGGGATTGGCCCGCAAGCCCCCCTCCCGTGATGAATTCACATAGGAATATTTTCACAGGTCGCGGCATCACCTCAGGAGTGTCGCATTATGGCGCTCGAGGCCGGACTCGACCGCTTCGTCCGGAACGAAACGGCGCGCAAGCCCCGCACGGGTCCGTCTCGGGGAAGAGACGAACAACCGCACGGATACAGTCACCACCATCGCTCCAGTTGGTGCCCAGGGCCGGACTCGAACCGGCACGGGGTTTCCCCCAAGGGATTTTAAGTCCCTTGCGTCTACCTGTTCCGCCACCCGGGCTGACACGTACTGGCAAATTATAGGTGATCGTTGATGCAGAAAGTGGAGGCTGGAGTCGGAATCGAACCGGCGTACACGGATTTGCAGTCCGCTGCATGACCACTCTGCCATCCAGCCTTGATAAATGTCGGGTGCCCGCCAGGCGCACCCCCGAAGCACACCGATTAAAAAAGAAAACCCCGATGCCGGGGTTTTCTTGGGTCAATCTGGAGCGGGAAACGAGACTCGAACTCGCGACCCCAACCTTGGCAAGGTTGTGCTCTACCAACTGAGCTATTCCCGCGTGCGTCAGGTCGTATTGTTCACAGCCCCGGCGGAGGTGTCAAGGGCGGATCCAGTGCAAGGCATATAAAACAACCTCCTGCCGCTCAATTCGCTTTTAACTTTGTTTTTTCATTTTTCCCGCCAGCGCGTAATTGCGGCCAGGCGGCCACTAAATAGACGAACATCGACCAGAGCGTGAGCAACGCGGCAAGATAAAGCAATCGCAGACCGAGTGCATAGGTATCGATCCCGCCAACCGGGACCCGGTAGAGCATCAGGATCAGCGCCAGCATTTGCAGGGTGGTCTTGACCTTGCCGAGCACCGAAACCGCCACGCGCCGCCGCGCACCCAGTTCCGCCATCCATTCCCGCAGTGCCGAGACCGCAATCTCGCGGCCGATGATAACCGCGGTCAGCAGTGCCAGCAGCACGGTCGGATCCTGTTGCAACAAAAGCACCAGCACGACCGCGACCATGATCTTGTCGGCGACCGGGTCGAGGAATTCGCCCAGCAGTGAGGTTTGTTTCAGCCGGCGCGCCAGATAACCATCCAGCCAGTCGGTGATCGCTGCGAAGAAGAAAATCAACGCGGCAGCGGCGTGCGAGCCGCGAAAGGGCAGATAAAACACCACCACGAACACCGGGATCAAAAACAGCCGCAGCAGCGTCAGCGTATTGGGGAGGTTCATGTGGTGCGCGGCTTATCGCGGCACGGGCATCATACCGCGTGAAATCGCTCGTAGATACGTTGTGCGAGTTCGCGGCTGATCCCGGGCACCTGGCAAAGATCCTCAACGCCCGCTCTGGCCACACCCCGCAGGCCGCCGAAGTGCTGGATCAGGGTACGCCGTCGGTGTGAGCCGATGCCGTCAATCTCCTCCAGACTTGAGGTATTGCGCCGACGGGCGCGCCGCTGGCGATGGCCGGTAATGGCGAAGCGGTGGGCCTCATCACGAATGCGCTGGATGAGATGCAGCGCCGCGGAGTCCGGCGGCAGGGTCAGGGTTTTGCCACCCTGCGCCAGCACCAGCGTCTCCTGCCCCGGCTTGCGGGCCGGACCCTTGGCCACGCCGACGACGACGGCATCCGCAATACCCAGTTCCTGCAAGACCGACAGCGCCTGCGCCACCTGGCCCGGACCGCCATCGATCAGCACGAGGTCGGGCAATTTCCCGTCTTCGCGCTGCACGCGCCCATACCGCCGCTCCACGACCTGGCGCATGGCGGCATAATCATCGCCGGCCATGATGCCTTCAATGTTGTAGCGGCGATAATCGGACTTGATGGGACCCGTGGGGCCGGAAACCACGCAGGCGCCCACCGTGGCCTCGCCACGGGTATGGCTGATATCGAAACACTCGATGCGCTCCGGCAATTCCGGCAATCCCAGCGCCTTCCGCAACGCCTCCCGGTGCCCACGCTCCCCTCCACTCATCAACTCTCTCTGCGTCAGAGCGTGGCGGGCGTTTTCCTCGGCCATGGCGAGCCAGCGTGCATTTTCACCGCGCGCTTCATGCTGTATGCGCACTTTATGTCCCGCCACCGTGGACAACGCCGCCGCCAGTGCGGTGATTTCGGGCAATGGATAATTGATTAGAATGCCGGCGGGCAACGCCTGTTTGCCCTCGCCGCCGAGATAATACTGCGTCAAAAAGGCGCTCAGAATTTCCTCCGCACCGGCGCCCTCGCTGTTGTTGAAGAAAAACGTCCGGTTGCCCAGATGCAGCCCCCCCCGTACGAAGAAAATCTGTACGCAGCCGCCCTGATCATTCGCCGCCGCTGCGACGACATCGCAATCGCCGCGTTCGCCGCTGATGTGCTGCTTGAGCCGTATCTGCTTGAGATCGGCAATCTGATCGCGATAGCGGGCGGCGAGTTCGTAGTCCAGCCGTTGCGCGGCGTCCTCCATGCGCGGAACCAGAATGTCGATGACTTCGTTGCCGCGCCCCTGCAGAAACAATTCCGCATGCGCCACATCTTCGCGGTAGGCGTCGGCGGCGATCAGGCCCACGCAGGGCGCCGTGCATCGCCTGATCTGGTATTGCAGACAGGGCCGGGTGCGATGACGGAAAAAACTGTCGGCGCAATTGCGGATGCGAAATAATTTCTGCAACTGGTTGATGCTGGCGCGCACCGCGCCGGCGTTCGGATAAGGTCCGAAATAGCGCCCGGGGCCGGAACGGCGGCCGCGATGGAAAGACAGCCGCGGGAATTCCCGATCGCTGCTCAAATAAATCCACGGGAAACTCTTGTCGTCCCGCAGTGTCACGTTGTAGCGCGGCCGTTGCTCCTTGATGAGGTTGTTTTCCAGCAGCAGCGCCTCAGTCTCCGTGTGCGTCATCGTGACTTCGATGGTCGCTGTTCTGGCCAGCATGGTCCGGACCTTCGGGCTCAAGCGTGCGACGCGCGTGAAATAACTGCTCACTCGCTTTTTTAAATTGCGCGCCTTGCCGACATAGAGCAGATGATTGTCCGCATCCAGCATACGGTAAACGCCGGGACGCGAGGTGAGCGTCCGGCAAAACGTCCTGCCGTCAAAACCGGTGGTCGTCATCAAAGGGAATCCAGAAAAATAGGTTCGCGCAACAGCCGCTCGAGGATCAGCGGCACCGTCCCGGCGTAAAAATCAGGCTGCTGTTTCAATGCCTGCAACAGTTGCTCCAGTGTCAGCCATTTCAAGGTGTCGATTTCATCCGCATTGGGCTTGAACGGCCCTTCAGAACGGCAGGCGTAGCACCAGACAAACTCCCATCCGGTATCGGGGCAGGCGTTTATTTTGAACCACCTCTTGAGTACGGATGGATGCGGATGGATGCCCAGCTCCTCGGCGAGTTCTCGCCGCGCACAGGCATCGTAATCCTCGTCGCGATCCACATGCCCGGCCGCCGAGGAGTCCCATAAACCCGGAAAGCAGTCCTTGCGCAGAGAGCGTTTCTGCAGAAGCACTTCGCCACGTCGATTCAAAACCCAGACATGGACCGCGCGATGACGCAGACGCAACCGGTGAATTTCCGAGCGCGGGCGGTAATCAACCACCTCGTCCCGTTCGTTCACCACCGCGAAGATTTCTTCAGCCATACCGGCATCCACAGCGTGCAGATATGGAAATTGATGGCGGAGAGGGTGGGATTCGAACCCACGGCGGGCTTGCGCCCGCGCCGGTTTTCAAGACCGGTGCATTCAACCGCTCTGCCACCTCTCCTGAATGAGTTCAGCGGAATTATACGATATACATGAATTCGATGGGTCAAGAAACCCGTATGACGCCGCCCTGCGCCACTTCGATCTTCTAGTACTCCGTGCGACGTGGCGTGGCGTAGGAGTCCCCGGGCAGCACAAACGGCGGGACGCGGCCCACCAAGGCCTCGATAAGTTCGAGTTCCTGGTCGGTGTGATTTTTGAACGGTGCCGGGCGGATGCGTGCGCCGGCCGCCCCGCTTGCAAGGATGTAGCGCGGAGCGTCGTGATGGTGGGACTGGATGGTCTCGTGCTGGGAAGGGTCGTCGATGGCCTGCAGCTCGGTCGTGCCGTAACACGTGCATACATAGCTTTGATCCGGTTCCGATTCGACGTACAGGCCCGTGCCCCGGATGCCGATCGTCGCGGTCACGGCATGCACGGTGTGTTCGGACTTCCCGAAGACGGACAGAAGCTTGCCGGACAGCACCCGCAAGGTGTTGATCACCAATCTTCCGCCAGCGGACCCCAATTCAAGCCGGCTGCGCTCGCGAAGGATGAAGGCGTCCTGACCCACCACGAAGATGATGCGACTTTCCTCCGCGGTTTCTATCGTGTCGGTGGCCGTAATCAGGGTATCGGGCGTGGCCGGCTGATTATTCACGAGCACACGACCGTCAAGGCTGTAAATGGACTTGCCTTGGGGCAGCATCCCCGGTGTCTTTCCCAGCGCTTCCGTCATTGCCTTCCGCGCCCAGCCGGTCGTGAACGCGCCGGCGGCAAGCATTTTCACAAGCAGTGAACGACGAACAGGATCAACATCCTCTGTGTTGCCCTTCATGAGCACGGCCATCCTTTATGCGAAGTGATGTTATGGACTGTTTGTGAAGTAGAATATACGCAAATGCGGGACTCCAGAACAGGGGTGTTTGCGCTGTTCGTCACCCTCGGCGCCTGGCTGCCGGTCTGTGCCTCTGTCAATGCGGCGCAGCCGTATTATGACGCCGAGCTTTCGGTTGATCACGACAGCAATATCGGCAACGCCGAGCACCGCGTGGACAAACTGGACGACAATATTCTCATCTTTGGCATCACTGCCAGCCAGCCATATCCGGTCACGCAATATAGCGGCCTGCTATTTTCCGGCAGCGTGAATTATCGACGCTACACACAGTGGGATTATCTCAGTCATTGGGCGTTCGGCGGCAAAGTCGTCTATCGTGTAAAGCCCGGCGCGGCTTACGATGCGGAATGGTTCGAACTGACGGCGAGTGCGACGCTCCTTCAATTTGAGCGCAGTAGTTTGCGCGATGGCGGGCTGGCATTCATCGATGCCGCCACGGGCAGGAAACTCACCGATCGACTGGTGGTGCGCGTCGGCTATCAATACAGCGTGCGGCGGTCATGGAATGACAACATATTCGACAATGACGATCATCGGCTTTATGCCCATTTCGATTGGCAGCCCGCCGACCGCGGCACATTGTACGGCACCCTGGCCTGGCAAACGGGGGATGTCGTTTCCACTGCGAGTCAGAATCCGGTTATTCTCGCCGTTTCGACCGCGGCCTCGCCCGATCGCGCGCTCAGCCCGACGAATCTGCCTCCGCGGATCGCCTACCGAATCGATGCCGATGTCGTCAGCGGCGAAGCGGGTTTAAATTATGCACTCACCACCAGTCTGGCGTTCGATCTGTCGGCGCGCTATTTACATGCCGACGGTGACGGCAATCAGCGATACAGTGATACAAGAATACTGGCGGGTTTGCTGTATCGCTTCTGAGTCAACATTCTTTTCCTCAACTACATTTTTCCGGCCGTAAAAATTATGTGAGCGCCTTCACAAATATGGCTGCCGATTGCTGCAGCGCGCATTGATTATTGTCTATAAGGGTGTCCTCCCAACGAGACAGGAGAGCACCATGAAAAAGACCTTACTGGCAGTAGCAGCATCGGGTCTGGCGCTGGCCGGTTGCGGCACCACGACCGCGGACCGCACCGTAAGCGGCGCCGGGATCGGTGCCGGTGCGGGCGCCATCGTGGGCGCGGTGACCAGCCTGTCGGTTCCCGAGGCTGCGGTGCTGGGCGCGGTCGCCGGCGGCTTGACCGGGGCGTTGACGAAACCTGATCAGGTCAATCTTGGCAGGCCGGCGTGGAGTCAGTCCAGCAATCCGCCACCGGCCTCGCCGACGGCGCAACAAGGCTCCTCGCAGTATTCAAATTATGCCTATGCGCCGGTGGACTCGGGCACGGTACGGCAGATTCAATCGGCACTCAAACGTCTGGGGCTCTATGACGGCCAGGTGGACGGCGTTGCCGGACCACGGACCCAAAATGCCATCCGCTCTTATCAGCAGCAAAATGGCCTGGCCGTAAACGGCCAGCCGAGTACGCAACTGCTTGAACACTTGCGTCAACGCGGTGTCGCCGGCACCAGCGCCTGATTAGTCACTCGACACCCGGCCGGCAGTGGACAAGCCGCTGCCGGCTTTTTTTATTTTTGCTTCAGCGACGCCAGATCGATGACAAAGCGATACTTGACGTCGCTCTTCAGCAGTCGTTCGTAAGCCTCGTTGATCTTCTGGATGGGGATGACCTCCACATCCGAGGTGATATTGTGTTTGCCGCAGAAATTGAGCATCTCCTGGGTTTCCTTGATCCCCCCGATCAGTGAACCGCCAAGTTGTCGCCGTTTGAAGATCAGATTGGATACGCTGGGCGAGGGATGCGGCTGGTCAGGCACGCCCACCAGGCACATCGTGCCGTCGCGCTTTAGCAGCTCGAGATAGGCGTCGAGATTGTGCGGCGCCGCCACCGTGTTCAAAATGAAATCAAAACTGTTGGCGTGCTTTTTCATCTCGTCGGGATTTTTCGAGATGACGACCTCTTTCGCGCCCAGGCGCCTGGCGTCCCGCGCCTTGCCTGGCGAGGTGGTAAACAACACTGTCCTTGCCCCAAAGGCATGGGCGAACTTGATGCCCATGTGGCCCAAGCCGCCCAAACCCACGACACCAACCTTGCGGCCCTTCTTCACCTTCCAGTGACGCAGCGGGGAATAGGTGGTGATGCCCGCGCACAGCAGCGGAGCGGCCCCCCAGGGATCAAGGGTCTTCGGAATTTTAAGTACGAACTTTTCCGTGACAACGATATTATTTGAATAACCGCCGAAAGTCGGCTCGCCGGTATCCTTGTATCGATCATTGTAGGTCAGCGTCATGCCGTTCTCGCAATACTGCTCCATGCCCTCGTCACAAGCCGCGCACTTCCGGCATGAATCCACCATGCAGCCCACGCCGACGAGGTCGTCGGGTTTGAATTTCTTGACCCGTTTGCCGGTCTTCGCCACCCGGCCGATGATTTCGTGCCCCGGCACCATAGGAAAGATCGCGCCACCCCACTCATCGCGCACCTGATGCAGGTCCGAGTGGCAGACGCCACAATAGAGAATCTCGATCTGCACATCATGCGGACCCGGTTCGCGCCGCGTGAAGTTGAAGGGCCCCAGTGGCGCTTTTGCGGCATGCGCAGCGTATCCAGTGGAATTAATCATATTTGTAGCCTCGTACCGGTTATTTGACACTGACTATAATGACAACTGATGAAAATAAAAAGAAGAACGCTTTCTGCTCGCGCCGGAGGCGCCCAAAGGCAAAAATTACAGTTCCAGGGGGGCGTCTTGAACCGTGGCAACGGCTCAGGTTTTTACTGCGGCAAGCACCTCTCCCAGCATTTTTTTCGCATCGCCGAACAACATGCGGTTGTTCTCCTTGTAGAACAGCGGATTGTCCACGCCGGCGTAGCCTGAGGCCATGCTGCGCTTCATGACGATGGAAGTCCTGGCCTTCCACACCTCCAACACCGGCATGCCGGCGATGGGACTGCGCGGATCCTCCTGCGCCGCCGGGTTGACGATGTCGTTGGCGCCGATCACCATCGCCACGTCGGTATCCGGGAAATCCTCGTTGATTTCGTCCATCTCCAGCACGATGTCATAAGGCACCTTGGCCTCGGCCAGCAGCACGTTCATGTGGCCCGGCATGCGGCCGGCCACCGGATGAATCGCAAAGCGGACGTTGATGCCCCTGTCGCGCAGCAGCTTGGTAATCTCATAGACCGTATGCTGGGCCTGCGCCACCGCCATGCCATAGCCGGGGACGATGATGACGTTCTTCGCCTCGCGCAGCAGCGCGGCCGTGTCCGCGGCGCTGATCGGAGACACCTCGCCGGCTGGTTTTGCGCCTCCAGCCAGTGCCGGCGTACCTCCCTCCGTGCCGAAACCACCGGCAATGACGCTCAGGAAGTGCCGGTTCATGGCCTTGCACATGATGTAGGAGAGGATGGCGCCGCTTGAGCCGACCAGGGCGCCCACCACGATCAGCAAGTCATTCGACAGCATGAAACCGGTGGCGGAGGCCGCCCATCCGGAATAGCTGTTGAGCATGGACACCACGACCGGCATGTCGGCGCCGCCAATCGCCATCACCATGTGTACGCCAAAGGCCAGCGCGATGGCCGTCATCAAAATGAGCGGCAGCAATCCTCCTGCGCCTTCGGCGTGGAGGAAGATCTTGCCGAAAATAATGACGGCAATGAGACCGGTGAGATTGATCCAGTGCCGTCCTGGCAACAGCACGGGTTTGCCGCTGATCTTGGCGGAGAGTTTGCCGAAGGCGATCACCGAGCCGGAGAACGTCACCGCGCCAATCAGGATGCCGATATAGATCTCCAGCACATGTATGGTCTTTTCGGCACCGGCAAAGTGCGCCGTCGGATCGACGTAGTTGGCGTAGCCTACGAACACTGCCGCCAGGCCGACCAGACTGTGCATCAACGCCACCAGTTCCGGCATCTGCGTCATCTTGACCACGCGCGCTGCATAGACTCCCGCGCTGCCGCCGGCCAGCATGGCGATGATGATCCCGCTCAGAGCACCGGCGCCACCCTGTGTGACCCGTGGACTCAGCAGGGTCGCCATAATGGCGATGGCCATGCCAATGATGCCGTAGAGATTGCCGCGGCGCGCGGTTTCCGGGTTGCTCAAGCCGCCAAGGCTCTGGATGAATAGTATGGTCGCGCCGATATACGAGACGGTTACCAGTCCTTCTGACATTTTTGTTTTTCCCTGATTATTTTCTGAACATCGACAGCATGCGCTGGGTCACCCAAAATCCTCCGAACATGTTGACCGCCGTGAGCGCGATCGCCAGCCCCGCCAGTACAGTGATGAAAAAGCCGGGGGAGGAGACCTGGATCAACGCACCGATGGCGATGATACTGCTGATGGCGTTGGTCACGCTCATCAGTGGCGTGTGCAAGGCGGGAGTGACGTTCCAGATCACCATATAGCCTATGAAACACGCCAGCACGAACACGGTGAAATGCGCCATGAACGCCGCCGGTGCGTAGGCGCCGATCCAGAAAAACACCAGCGCCCCCGCTCCCAGCGCGAGCGCGGTCCTGAGCGCGGCGGGCATGGCCTTCTTGCCGTGCGCCCTGGCCATGGGACCGGCCGCCGCGGCCATATGTGGCGCCGCCGCGGTCGCCATGCCGGGCACCGGAGCCTGAGGAACTTTAAGCGCCGGCGGCGGCCACGTGATTTCGCCGGCCTGGATGGCGGTAGTGCCGCGGATCATCTCATCGTCCATGTTAACGCTGAGAATGCCATCCTTGTTCGGGCACATCTCTTCCGTCAGATGCAGCAGATTGGTGGCATACAGGCTGCTGGCCTGTTTGGCCAGCCGGCTGGGCAAATCGGTGTAGCCGATGATCGTCACGCCCCGGCGGACAACCACTTTGCCCGGCTCGGTCAGCTCACAATTGCCGCCCTGCTCCGCAGCCAGGTCCACAATGACGCTGCCGGGTTTCATGGACTCGACCATGCCGGCGGTGATCAGCTTCGGCGCCGGCTTGCCGGGGATCAGCGCCGTGGTGATGATGATGTCCACATCGATGGCCTGGCGGGCGAAGGTTTCGCGCTGGGCCTTCTGATAACCCTCGCTCATCACCTTGGCATAACCGCCGACACCGCTGCCCTCCTCCTGATAGCTCACCTCGACAAATTCCCCGCCCATGGACTTGACCTGGTCCTTCACCTCGGGACGGGTATCGTTGGCGCGCACCATGGCGCCAAGCCCTGTGGCCGCGCCGATGGCGGCGAGGCCGGCGACACCGGCGCCGATCACGAAGACCTTGGCCGGCGGTACCTTGCCGGCGGCGGTGATCTGACCGGTGAAAAAACGTCCAAAATGGTGCGCGGCCTCGATGACTGCGCGATACCCGGCAATATTGGCCATGGAACTCAGGGCATCCAGTTTCTGCGCACGCGAAATGCGCGGCACGCAATCCATCGCCAGCACCGTGGCCTTTTTCGCTGCCAGTTTCTTCATCAATTCGGGATTCTGGGCCGGCCAGATGAAACTCACCAGCGTGGCGCCCTCCGGCATCAACTCCACTTCCTCCAGCATCGGTGCGCGCACTTTGAAAATAATGTCGGCGGTGGACCATAATGCCCCGGCATCGGCCACCACTTCGACGCCCACACCGCGATACACCTCGTCGGAATAGTTGGCGTGGTGGCCGGCGCCCGATTCCACAGCAACGGTGAATCCCAGCTTGATGAGCTTTTCCGCGACCTCCGGCGTCGTGGCGACGCGTTTTTCTTCCGGGTAAATCTCCTTGGGTATGCCTATTTTCATGTCATCCCTCGTTTATGACTGTCGTGTAATCAACGAAACACCGCCCATGTAAGGCCGCAACACTTCCGGGACGCGGATGCTGCCATCCGCGCTCTGATAATTTTCCATCACGGCGATCAACGCCCGGCCCGCGGCCACGCCGGAACCGTTGAGGGTGTGCAGTAGTTCCGTTTTGCCCGTTTCGGGGCTGCGAAAGCGCGCCATCATACGCCGGCTTTGAAAATTTTCGAAGTTGCTGCAGGAGGAAATCTCGCGATAGGCGTTCTGGCCCGGCAGCCAGACTTCCAAATCGTAGGTCTTGGCGGCGGCGAAACCCATGTCGCCGGCGCACAGAGCCACCACGCGGTAAGGCAGCGCCAGCCGTTTCAACACCTCTTCGGCGTGTCCGGTCAACGCCTCCAGCGCATCGTAGGATTTTGTAGGCTCAACGAGCTGCACCAGTTCGACTTTTTCGAATTGGTGCTGTCGAATCATGCCACGGGTGTCCTTGCCATAGGAACCCGCCTCGCTGCGAAAACAAGGGCTGTGGCAGGCGTATTTGCGCGGCAGGGTTTTTACGTCCAGTATGGCATCGCGCGCAATGTTGGTGACCGGCACTTCGGCCGTCGGAATCAAATAAAAATCCTGTTGCGGCACATGGAATAGATCGGTCTTGAACTTCGGCAACTGACCGGTACCGCGCATGGAATCCGCGTTGACGAGAAACGGCACATACACTTCGGTGTAGCCGTGCTCGCGGATGTGCAGGTCCAGCATGAACTGGATGAGTGCCCGCTGCATGCGCGCCAGCGGTCCGGAAAGTACGACGAAGCGGCTGCTCGCGATTTTGGCGGCAACGTCGAAATCCATGCCTTCGAGCGCCGCGCCCAGTTCGACATGATCCTTGGGGGCAAAATCGAACTTGGGCGGCGCGCCCCAGCGCCGCTGTTCCACATTGTCCTCCGGACCCTTGCCATCTGGCACGCCGGCATGCGGCATGTTGGGCAGATGCAGCGCAAATTCATGAATGCGTGCCTGCACGTCGGCCAGTTTGTTCTCGGAGGCCGCCAATTGTTCGCCCAGACCAGTGACCTCGGCCATCATCGCCGCCGTGTCCTCGCCCCGCTTCCTGGCTGCGCCGATGGCCTTGGACTTGCTGTTGCGCGCCGCCTGCAGCTCCTGGGTGCGGACTTGCAGGTCTTTGCGCTCGTCTTCAAGCGCTTTGATGGAGACAACGTCGAGGATGAGCCCGCGACGCGCCAGCGCCACGCGGACATCTTCAATATGGCTGCGTAACAGTTGTGGATCCAGCATGTTTTTCGACGCCGTCCACCGGACAGGAGAACAGCCCGGCTTGACGAATGGCCATCAATAAATTTTTGCTAGTGTAACGCGGCTTCCAATCAAACGCGATCGCGAACGGCCAAATTCGTTGCGGAACTTCCAATTCGTGACCATCTGAGAATCTTGCGCCTGCGGGCCAATTCCATTATTCTTTGAGTCACGGGAGATGGCATTCCTCCCGATAACAACCGCCACACGGCTGATGATGCCTGCTTGAGTACCCACTGAGGTGCAAAGCAGGCGGCATTATTGTCTCCTTTGTGTCTCGCTTTAAGCAGGAAAAACTGCGTGACAGGCACAAAGATTTTCGCAAACACCACGTCTTTGACCGCGGAAGCCATCGCGGCACGCTCCGGAAACAGCCGCGGATTCACTGCCGCGGCCATAGATTCTTTTGCCCGGGAAAACTACGGACAGTACCCGATATTACCGGAGCGCGATGCATGAGCATGGTTAGCATCATCGCCGTCGGCGCCGGGGCAATGCTCGGCGCGTGGTTGCGCTGGTGGCTGGGAATGCTGCTGAATCCCGTTTTTCCGACATTACCGTTGGGAACTCTCGCCTCCAATCTGATCGGAGGATACATCATCGGACTTGCCGTCGGCGCCGTGAGCCTTGAACTCGGCCTGCCGCCACAAGCCAGACTGTTCTTGATGACCGGTTTCTGCGGCGGGCTGACGACATTCTCCACGTTTTCCGCGGAAACTTTCACTTTGTTCTCGGAAGGACAGATCGCATGGGGAATTGGTGAAGTCCTCATACATGTCAGCGGTTCCCTGCTGGCAACGACAATGGGGTTTTTCAGCGTGAAAATCCTGCATCATCTGATGGAGGGCCTGCCATGAATCAACAGCGGCGCGATTGGAGAGTACACGGTCTGGAAGGTGTGTTTCTGCGGTTCGTCCTGCACGAAAACCGCAAATACAAAGGACAACTGATCTACGACTGGCTCTTGATAAAAGCTAGAAACCTCGGCATTCACGGTGGATCGGCGTTTCATGGAATCGCCGGTTTCGGCCGCCACGGCGTGTTGCATGAACAGCATTTCTGGGAGTTGTCCGGCGACCTGCCGGTCGAAGTGCGCTTCATATGCAGCGAAAACGAGGCGGGTAAGCTGCTCGATGCGGTCGAGGAGGCCGGGCTCTCCCTGTTTTACGTGATTTCGCCGGTCAGGTACGGGGTGACCGGTGTCCAGAAGACCGAGTTGGTCAAGGCAATGCCTCCGCTAAAGGGGGAAACACAATGACGGAAATCTGGGCGCTGTCGGCGTTGTGGATAGGTTTGGCGTTGCTCGCCACATTGTTGTCGATCTGGTTCCGGGTCGCCACGGCGCTGTCTGAAATCGTTGTGGGAACCGTGGCACAACTGCTGATCGGCGCATTCATCGGGACCGCATTGCTCGCCACTGATTCCATATGGGTCAAATATCTCTCGGGGACAGGTGCAATCGTACTCACGTTCCTCGCCGGCGCCGAACTCGACCCCGAGGTATTCCGGCGCAAATGGAAGGAGGCGACGGTGGTCGGGCTGATCGGCTTTTTCGCACCGTTCTTCGGATGTGCTGCCGGCGCCTACTGGCTGCTGGGATGGGGGCACGAACCCAGTCTGCTTGCCGGGATTGCGATGTCCACGACTTCCGTCGCCGTGGTTTATGCAGTGATGCTCGAATTCGGTCTGAACAAGACTGAATATGGCAAGACGGTGCTCGCGTCGTGCTTCATCAACGATCTCGGCACGGTGATTGGACTCGGCCTGATCTTTGCGCCCTTCACGTTCAAAACTCTCGTGTTCGTCGCCGGTATGGCCATGGCGGCGCTGGTACTGCCCTGGTTGACTCCGCGCTTCTTCAGGCGCTACGGCGGGAGGCCATCGGAAATGGAGGCCAAGTACCTTCTATTGTGTCTCTTCGGCCTCGGGGCGCTGGCCGGCTGGGCTGACAGCGAAGCAGTGCTCCCGGCCTACTTGATAGGAATGGTGCTTGCCGGCACGGTCGGCAAGGATCACGCTCTGATACGCCGGCTGCGCACGCTCACCTTCGGCCTGCTGACCCCCTTCTATTTCATCCGCGCCGGCTCGTTCGTTTCGATGCCGGCGCTGATCGCGGCACCGGCGGCCTTTATTGCGATGTTCCTGATAAAAATGGTGACCAAGTTCGCCGGCATCTACCCGGTCACCAAGGCTTTTCGCTCGCCGCAGAAAGAGAGTCTCTATACGACATTGCTGATGTCAACGGGCCTGACCTTCGGTACGATCTCCTCACTTTTCGGGCTGTCGCATGGGATAATCAACCAGGCGCAGTATTCAGCACTGGTCGCGGCGGTGGTCGCCAGCGCGGTGATCCCCACCCTCATCGCGAATGCCTGGTTCCTGCCGCACCATTTGCTGCCCAAGCCGGGGAATGCGGTCGAAGAAAAAACAGGACACGGCATGTCGCCACTGCCGGCGGGAAAACCAGCACGGGCCAATACGGGATAACCCATGTACCGGAAAATTTTGATCGCCTACGATGGCTCCGAACCCGGCAGAAAGGCGTTCAACATGGCACTTGACCTCGCCGTCAGAGACAAGGCCGATTTGTACGTGCTGTCCGTGGTGAGGACGCTCGATGTCGCGGACGACGTTGAGACTGAAGCAGTGATCGAAAACTCGCGCGCGTACCACACCGAACAATTTGCGCTGCTCAAACATCTCATTTCGGAAAAAGGCATCAAGGGGCATTTCGAGGTTACCGTGGGCCATCCGGCAGAACAAATCATCTACAGCGCCGACCGGCATGATGTGGACCTGATAGTCATTGGCCATCGGGGACGATCGAAGTTCGCGCGGCTTCTGCTGGGGTCCGTGTCAAAAAATGTGGTGCAGTATGCCGACCGGCCGGTTATGGTGGTCCGGTGACGCACTCGCCTTGAGAGCAAACCGTGAAGGACGTGATCTGGATTGCACTCGGCGCGGTCGTCGGAGCGAACCTGCGCTATGCGATCAACCGTCTGGCGCTGAAACACCTTTCCGCGTCGGTCCCTTATGGGACCCTGATAGTCAACGTCACGGGCAGTTTTATTCTCGGCTTCTTTCTCGCCTGGACCGCAGAACGCGTGCTGGCGGATCCACGCTGGCGCGCGCTGGTCGCGGTGGGTTTCTGCGGCGCCTACACGACCTATTCCAGCTACAGCTACGAGACGGTCGCGTTGCTGGAGCAGGGGCATTATGGCCTTGCGACAATGAATTTTTTCGCCAATAATCTCCTGTCACTTCTCGGAGTAGTCGCCGGCATGGTTCTGGCGCGGACCATCTGACATGAGCCGCGAATTCGTCCGCGTATCGGTGTATATCAATGAAGCCGATGAATGGCATCACCGGCCGCTCCATCTTGAAGTGTTGCGCATGCTGCACGACCGCGGCGTGGCGGGCGGCACAGTGTTGCGCGCCGTCGCCGGCTTCACCGGGAAAGGCGGCGTGGAGACCACTTCGCTCGTCGATGCCGGCGGCAAACTGCCGCTGGTGATCGAGTTTATCGATGCAATGGAAAAAATCGGACGTGTGATGCCAGAACTGAAAAAAATGGTCGGCCATCGACTCATTGTGCATGAACAGGTCGAAGTCGATGACACTGAAAGGCCGGGTTGACCAGGCGCATCAAGTCAGCATTTCTGTCATTTAAACTTTGTGAGCAATGCCCCCAGTCATGCCCCACCACGAATTGGGATCTTCCTTTATTTCAACCGTGGCGGCATTCCGTACCGTCGATACTGGAAGCGCCCAGTGCTTTCGCCCGTCACGCCTTGCCGCGACCATTGTTGATTACGGTGCAGGGGATCCCTGTCTGCCTGAGCGCCCGGCTTGCGGTGCCAAAAGTATCAGCCGTCAGTACTTCGATCGCCAAAATCCTCCGCAGTCGTCTTAATCTGCCCGTCACGCCACGCATCAGACGGCCGTCACGGGCCAATGTGCCATTGAAATCGAGCACGAGATGGCGTAAAAACAATTTGCCACGTCCCGGAATATCTATTTTCAGCCCCGCCGGTTCATTCATGCCCGTCAACTTTCACGCGGATAATTGTCAACGCTTATTCTTGTTTCGCGCTGTTTCATCCAGCGCCCGCAACTGCCGCAACTTCTCGGCGATTTTGGCTTCCAGGCCGCGGTCAGTGGGTTCGTAATAGCGGCGATTGTGCAGTTTTTCAGGCAGATAATTCTCACCGGCCGCGTAGGCGTCAGGTTCGTCGTGGGCGTAGCGGTAATCCTTGCCGTAATCAAGATGCTTCATGAGTTTGGTCGGCGCATTGCGCAGATACAGCGGCACCTCCAGCGAACCCTGCTCCTGCGCATCGCGCATCGCGCTGTTAAACGCAGTGTAAACCGCGTTGCTCTTGGCGCAACAGGCGAGGTACACCACTGCTTGCGCGATGGACAGTTCGCCCTCCGGGCTGCCGAGTCGTTCCTGCGTTTCCCAGGCATCGAGCGCCAGGCGCAACGCGCGCGGATCGGCATTGCCGATGTCCTCCGAGGCCATGCGCACCACGCGCCGGGCGACGTACAGCGGATCACAGCCACCATCAATCATGCGCGCCAACCAGTACAGGGCCCCGTCGGGGTTCGAACCGCGCACCGATTTATGCAGAGCGGAGATCTGGTCATAGAATGCCTCGCCGCCCTTATCGAAGCGCCGCAGGCTGCCGCCAGTGATCACCTCATCCAGCAACGCCTCGTTAATATCCCTTCCTTCCGTCAATGACATGGCGATTTCGAGATAAATGAGTGCACGGCGCGCATCGCCATCGGCGGCCTGCGCGAGCTTGTCCCGCACTCCAGGGGCCATGCCTGCACCGGTCGCCGCCAGAGCGGAATCGATGAGAGTGCGCAACTGCGATGCCCCAAGGCTCTTCAAGACATAGACCCGCACCCTCGACAACAGCGCATTATTCAGTTCAAAGGAGGGATTTTCCGTCGTTGCCCCGATAAAAATGATCGTGCCGTCCTCAATATGTGGCAGAAAGGAATCCTGTTGGGACTTGTTGAAGCGATGCACCTCGTCAATGAACAAAATTGTTCGCCTGCCCTCCCCTTCCCTTGCCTTCCTGGCCTGATCGATGGCGGCGCGGATTTCCTTGACGCCTGAAAGCACCGCCGACAACTGCAGAAATTCCGCGTTGCTTTGAGTCGCGATCAGTCGGGCCAGCGTGGTCTTGCCGGAGCCGGGCGGCCCCCAGAAGATCATGGAGTGCACCTGGCCGGTTTCGATGGCCCGTCGCAACGGTTTGCCCGGCGCCAGCAGATGTTCCTGGCCGACCACATCCTCAATACGTTGAGGACGCAGTCGATCCGCCAGGGGGCGGAAATCGGAAACAGTAGGGCTATCCGGTCTGTTCAAGGTCTGGGCGCGTTGCGCGGACGGCTCAAATCATTGACGTCGACGCCGTCGGGCGGCGTAAAACTGAACACGCCGTCGTCGATGGAGGCATTGCGCTGTTCGTCCCTGAATTTGAGATGTGTGACCTGACCGAAATTGTCGGCCAGCTCCATCTCACGCAGGTTGGATTTCTCGAAACCGAGCTTGATGCCTGCGTAATCGTGACTGGCGTCCTTGGGGATGAGCGAAATCCATTGCACGCCATCCTTCTCGCCCATCTCGGTGACATTGTATTTCTCATCGATATGCACCTGGTTGCCCAGAATCAGTGCCGGGGCACTGTTCAATACCTTGTCGATGGGCCGGATCGTCACCTGCTCCAGATCCTTGTCGTAAATCCAGACCTTTTGTCCGTCGCCGATGATGGATTGCTCATAAGGCCTGGTATATTCCCAGTGAAACTTGCCGGGACGCTCCAAATACACCGTGCCCTGGGAAGTTTCGCGAAGTTTGCCCTGCTCGTCGGTGACGGTTTGCTCGAATTGCGCCCTGAGCGTCTTGAAATCCGCGAGATAATCGTCCAGCGCCTTGCGCGCTTCTCCCGCCGCTGCCGGCCAGGGCAGCAAAACCAGTCCTGAAAGTACAATCGCCCTGAATATTTTCATTGCCCGGAACCAAAGATGCTCACATATAAATGTGACTAATGACTGTTGTCTTGGTTCTGAATCATCGCATGTCCGCAAGAACCCGACAAACAAAAAGAACGGGGGAATTTGCAGGGTCTGTGAAATCGGTGAATACTGTACGAACAAGTTATCCAATAACTACAACAAACCGTACTCGAGTTGCTTGATGCTTCAACTTCCACGGCGGGTAGCAAGAAATAACCCCCTTCTGCGCAACGCTGGCCGTCATGAAGCGTTGGTACTGCTGATCATCAGCATCGCGTTGCTCGTTCTGTCCGGCATTGCCCCGCATGATCGATTGACATGGTGGCTGGAGACCCTGCCAATTTTCACCATCGTGCCCATCCTGATTGCCACGGGCCAGGTATTCCCGTTCACACCGCTGGCCTACCGGCTCATGTTTTTGCACTCGCTCGTGCTCATGGTCGGAGGCCACTACACTTATGCACACGTCCCCTTCGGCGACTGGATGGAGGAATGGTTCGGTTTCGGTCGCAATAATTTCGATCGCATCGGCCATTTCATGCAGGGCTGCGTACCGGCCATCGCGGCGCGTGAAATCCTGCTGCGTCGCTCGCCGCTCTTTCCAGGCCGCTGGTTGTTCACGCTGGTAACCGCAACATGCCTGGCGATCAGCGCCAGTTACGAGCTGCTCGAATGGGCGGCGGCGATGACCCTCGGACAGGCGGCGGACGCCTTCCTCGGGACGCAGGGCGACCCCTGGGACACGCAGTGGGACATGCTTTGGGCCTTGATCGGCGCGCTGACCTCGCAACTTTTATTCTCCCGAATCCATAATCAGCAGATCAACAGTCTGGCCCTGACGCCCCATTTGCTCACTGAAAAATATTCATACGTTTCCCTGCGACGGTTGCGCCGCCTGCTTAGGCGGGCGGGACTCAACGTTTATCGCCTCCGTCTAAGGTAGAACTTTTGGATCGGAATAGTCAGAGCCCTGGTGTTCTTTTCGAAAAAAGTGCTGGTGGGTGGCGATACTGACATCCCCGGCCACGGCGGCCCCCGCCGCACGGGGCGCCGCCCCTTCGACCCCCTCACCTGGTTTATATTACGCGCCCCGGAAGATCGCGGCTGCGGAAATAGCATCGGCCACTGTCATCATCCGGCGTCACCGGTTATTGCTTCGGTGGCGGAGGCGCCAGGACTTCACGACTGCCGTTGGATTGCAGGGCGCCGACAATGCCGGCACGCTCCATGTCCTCCACCAGCCGTGCGGCGCGGTTGTAGCCGATCTTGAGCCGCCGTTGCACGCCGGAGACCGAGGCGCGCCGGGTTTCCGTCACAATGCGCACGGCCTGATCGTACAACTCGTCTTTTTCGCCGCCGCCGCCACTGGCGAAACTTTCCGCGCCGTCGCCCGCCGCTTCCTCCTCTTCAAGATCGCCCCGCACAATGGCCTCGATGTATTCCGGCTTGCCGGAACGCTTGAGCCGGTTCACCACCTTGTGCACCTCCTGATCCGAGACAAAAGCGCCATGCACTCGCGTAGGCAGGCCGACGCCGGGCGGCAGATACAGCATGTCGCCGTGGCCGAGCAGATTCTCGGCGCCCATCTGATCAAGGATGGTGCGCGAATCCACCCGCGAGGACACCTGAAACGCGATGCGACTGGGAATATTTGCCTTGATCAGGCCGGTGATCACGTCTACGGAGGGACGTTGTGTTGCGAGAATGAGATGGATGCCGGCGGCGCGTGCCTTTTGCGCCAGCCGCGCGATCAGCTCTTCCACCTTTTTGCCGACGGTCATCATCATGTCGGCCAGCTCATCAACGATGACGACGATGTAAGGCAGCGCTTTCAATACCGGCGCTGCTTCTCCCTCACCAGCCAATTCGGGCTGGAATAGCGGATCATGCAATGGCTGGCCGCTGCCGGCGGCGTCTTCAACCTTGCGGTTGTAACCGCTGATATTGCGCACACCCAGCGCCGCCATCAGCCGGTAACGCCGTTCCATCTCATTGACGCACCAACGCAGCGCGTTAGCGGCCTCCTTCATGTCCGTCACCACCGGCGCCAACAACGGCGGGATGCCTTCGTAGACGGACAGCTCCAGCATTTTTGGATCGATCATGATGAGCCGCGTCTGCACCGCGGTGGTTTTATAAAGCAGGCTTAGCACCATGGCGTTCAAGGCGACGGATTTGCCCGATCCCGTGGTGCCGGCCACCAGCAGGTGAGGCATGCGCGCCAGATCCACCACGATGGGCTTGCCGCCGATATCCTTGCCCAACGCCAGCGTCAGCGGTGAGGCGCTCTCCTCGTATTCTCGTGAACTCAGGATTTCGCTCAAGCTGACCAGTTCGCGTTGCGCGTTTGGGATTTCCAGACCAATGACGGACTTTCCGGGGATCACCTCCACCACGCGCACGCTGACGGTGGAGAGCGAGCGGGCCAGATCCTTGGACAGATTACTGATGCGGCTGGCCTTCACGCCCGGCGCGGGTTGCAATTCGAAGCGGGTGATCACCGGCCCTGGATGCACGGCGACCACCTGCGCCTCGACGCCAAAATCCTTGAGTTTCAGTTCGACCTGCCGCGACATCGCCTCCAGCGCCTCGGTGGAATATCCCCCCTTGGCGGGCGGTGGCGCGTCCAGAAGATCCAGCGACGGCAGTTCGGAGGGCGCCAGTGGCGTGTCGAATAATTTTTCCTGCTTGGCCTTGACCGCCCGCCTGCTGACCTCCGGCGTCAGCATCGGCACCTCGATCTTGGGCTTTGGGCGGCTGATAACCCGCTCTATTTCCTCCTTGACGAAGCTTTCGCGCGCACGCCTGGCGCGCTGACCGGCGGTGTAATCTACAAGGATCTCGAACAACCGTTGCAGCGTATCCGCCAACCCCAGGGTATGGCGCCCAACGGTCTCCATCAGCCACAGCCAGGATAGGCCCGTCAACAGGGTGACGCCCGTCAGAAACAAGGCCACCATCAACAGAATGCCGCCGCGCGCGCCAAAAATCGCAATGCAGGCCTTGCCGATCACGTCGCCAAGGATGCCGCCACCCATTTGCTGGGGCGGCACGCCGCGCGTATTCGCCCAGAACAGACCGCAACCCATGATTACGGTGAGCAGGAAACCCACAGTACGGGCGGTGATATGGAAATAATCGAATTCTCGCGGCCTGACCTCCAGCCGATAGACACGCCATGCCGCTCCGGCGATCATGATCGGAAAGAGATAGGCCACATAACCAAAGAGATAAAGTATCCAGTCCGCCACGTAGGCGCCGACGATGCCGCCTTGATTGTGGATCTGACCGGCGCTGCCGGCATGCGACCAGCCGGGATCATCCGGACTGTGCGTCAGCAGCGCCAGCAGCAGAAACAATGCCACCGCGGCCAGCACGATCAGTCCGCCTTCGCGCAGGCGCTTTGCCAGATGCAGCGTAATTGGCGGGGAGGTCTGGTGCTTGCGTACGGCTTGCGTCAAGTAAGTTAATCCTGTTTAATTGAAATATAATATAACATACTGAATTTATATAATTATAAATTAGAATATAAAGTGTTTTATCATTGCGATATCGCGAATCTCACCATGCCTTCAAACCACCTGTCCGTATATGCGCATTCAATTCTTCTCCGACATCCATCTTGAGTTCGGACCGCTGGAGTTCCGTCAGGCCGATGCTGAGGTGATCGTCGCGGCGGGTGACATCAGCCTCGGGCTGGACGGCCTGCGCTGGTTGCAAACTGCCACTGTGCCAGTGATCTACGTGGCCGGCAATCACGAATACTATTGCGCCAACATGCCGGAGGTTCTGGAGAAACTGCGTGCCGAGGGTCGCGGTAATCCCGTGTATTTTCTGGAAAACGATCAGGTCGTCATCAATGATGTGCGTTTCCTGGGCACGACATTATGGACTGACTTCAACGGTGGTGATCAGAAGCTCATCGATGAATCACGCTTGAAGATGAATGACTACTGGCAGATCAGCAATGGCCGCGAACGTCTGCGGCCCAAGGACACCTGGGATGCCCATCATAAAGCCCGGCAATGGCTGCGGGAGCGGCTGGCGGAACCCTTCCCGGGCAAGACCGTGGTGGTGACACATCACGCCCCCAGCCTGCGCAGTTGGTATGGCGGACGAAGTTCGCCTTTTTTGCACATTTACTGCAGTGACATGGATAGCGAACTGAATAACAGCGGCGTCGCGCTTTGGATCCATGGCCATATTCACCGCACCAACGACTACGCCATCGGGCGGACCCGGGTGGTGAGCAACACCCGGGGTTATGCCGGCGTGCAGGACATCGATGGCTTTGATCTAGGCAAAGTCGTTGAGATCTAGTTCTTCTTGCCGTCGCCGTGGGTGTATAGCGGAAAGGGCGCGACATTGGACGCCGTATCAGCCATCGTCGTGATCTTGCCATGACCCTGCTTTTCGACCTCATCGATGCGGATGATGGAATGAATCGGCAGGAAGGTCCGCACCACACCCTTGAATTCCGTTTTCAGATGTTCCTCGGAGGGATCCAGCACCACGGTGGATTTCTCGCCAAACAACAGCTTGTCGATCTCGATGAAGCCCATCATGCTGCTCTGGTGCACACTGCGGGCGAAGACTTCATAGACCCTGCCCTGATTATGGAAAGTGACCTTGTAGATGGGTTTGGCCATGCGCGCGTTCAAAAAAAGAATAGTGCCGGGCGACAATAGTAACATGGGGATCCCCCTCCATTAAGAGCATGTTCAGGCCGACTGGTATAGAATTAAATTGATTTCGGGAAGGAAATTCCCGCGTCCCCGGGGCATCGGCTGCGGTCCTGGAGGAATCGCAGAACCATGACGGCTGGACTATGCTTAACAGGGCGTAAGGATGGGGTGTGATTTATGAGCAGGATATTTTCCGTAATAACCGTATGCGGCTTGCTGCTGTTTTCATCACCCGGCCGCGCCGAATGCGATTCACAGCAGACCGGCAGCGGCGAGGTTGTCGGCACCCTGTTGGGCGCGGCGGTGGGTGGTTTGATCGGCGCTCAGATCGGCAAGGGAACGGGCAACAAGGTCGCCATCGGCGCCGGTGTGCTGGCCGGCGGCCTGCTTGGCAACAAGCTGGGCTCGCAACTGGATTGCCGGGATCAGGAATACCACGCCAGCACCGCACAGAATTCCTTTGAAACGCAGAAGACCGGCACCACCACCAGCTGGGTCAACCCCGACAGCGGGCACAGCGGTTCGGTGACGCCGACGCGCACCTATCAAACCGACGATGGCACCCCCTGCCGCGAATTCACCCAGACCATCGAGGTCAACGGTCAGAAGCAGAGCGGCTACGGCACCGCCTGCCGCCAGCCCGACGGCAGCTGGAAGATCGTCAGCAGCAATTGACCGGCAGGCTCACTTCGGCGGCCGTGCGTATGGTTCGAATTGCGGCGTGGCCCGGACTTTGAAATCGCTTTGACCGGTCGCTGTTTCACGGGTAATAAATAGGGCGGGTATTTTCAGCTTCAAGGCCAGGGCCCAGCCGCGTTCCGGCCCCATCACCATGAGCGCCGTGTCCCACGCGTCCGCCTCCACGGCGATCGGCGCGATCACGGAAACCGACGTCAGCGCGTGAGTGACCGGCCGCCCCGTCGCCGGATCGAGGATGTGGGAATAATGCCTGCCATCCTCGTCGAAGTATTGGCGATAGTCGCCGGCGGTGGACAGCCCTTCCGCGCTCAGACCGACGATCTGCTGCGCCACGCGGCTCGTCTTCAAAGGCTTTTCAATCGCCACGCGCCATGCACCTCCCTCCGGCCGCTGGCCCCGCGCATACACCGCGCCGCCCAATTCGATGAGGTAATCATCGACGCCCAAACGGCTCAATGCCCGGGCGATTCGGTCCACGGTATACCCCGGACCCAGGGAATTCACGTCGATCCGGAGTTCCGGAACATCCTTGCGCAGCGCCGGGGGATCCCGCCGGCTGTGCAAGTGGCCATGACCCACCTGCAGTCTGGCGCGTTCGATTTCCGCATCCGTTGGGACGCGAAAAACGTGCCGCTGCGGCCCGAATCCCCACAACTCGCTCAACGGCTCCACGGTAATGTCGTAAGCGCCGTCTGTTTCGCGGCTGACCTGCAAGGCAACGTCGACCAACTCCCGAAGCTCGCCAGATACGGGAAACCAATCCGTGCCTTGGCTGGCATTGAAACGCGACAGATCGGAATCCGGACGATAGGCGGACATCTCCCGATCGATCCTGGTCAGCACCGTAGTAATCGCCTCTTGCAACACCTCGCGCGTCAGGGGTTCGGGCGGCTGTGCCAATTTAATGTGATAGGTCGTGCCTTCGGCCGCGCCACTGAAGCTTTCGACCGCGGCGGGGGGATGCCGGTCACATGCCGGAAGCGTCGGACTCAATCCCAAAACCAGCGTCAGCGGCATGAACCGGCAGCGCCATTTGCGGTCAGAAACGGTACAATCTTGAGCGCGTGCTATCACTCCGATCACCCGGTAAAACTAGGTTCCGTCCCCCATGAATGACACCGTCCCCGTCGCTTCCGATGCCATCACGCAATTGCGCCGCTACATCCAGAGCCGCATCATCGGTCAGGACAAGCTCATCGACAGCCTGCTCATTGCCCTGCTCGCCGACGGGCATCTGCTCGTTGAAGGCGCGCCGGGACTGGCCAAGACACGCCTCATCAAGGTACTGGCACAGGGCATCGAGGCCAGTTTTCATCGCATCCAGTTTACACCCGATCTGTTGCCGGCCGACCTGACCGGCACGGAGGTCTTCCAGCCGCACGACGGGCAGTTCCGCTTTCAGCAAGGACCACTGTTTCAGAATCTGGTGCTGGCGGATGAAATCAACCGCGCGCCGGCCAAGGTGCAATCGGCGCTGCTGGAGGCGATGGCCGAACGGCAGATCACGGTGGGCCGCACCACCTACGCCCTGCCCGAACTGTTTATGGTCATGGCCACACAAAACCCTCTCGAACAGGAAGGCACTTATCCGCTGCCGGAGGCGCAGCTCGATCGTTTCCTGTTATACGTGCGCATAGAGCATCCCGGCATGGAGGAAGAGGCGCGCATCCTGGCGCTGGCGCGCAGTGAAGCGGCGGCGGATACGGGCCAAACGCATCCGCCTCCCGTCATACCGCAACAGGCCATCTTCGCGGCCCGTCGTTCCGCACTGAGCGTCCATCTGGCGCCCGCCCTTGAAACGTATCTGCTGCAACTGGTCCAGGCCACCCGCCATCCGGGCGCTTATCACGCCACATTGGAGCGCTGGCTGCGCCACGGCGCCAGTCCGCGCGCGAGCATCGCGTTGGATCGCTGCTCCCGCGTGCTGGCCTGGCTCCGCGGACGGGATTACGTGACGCCGGAGGACATCCAGATGACGGCGCCCGACATCCTGCGCCATCGCATCCTCCTCAGCTATGAGGCGGAGGCCGAGCAGGTGAGCCGCGAACACATTATCGGCGAAATCCTGGCGCGCGTAGGGGTGCCATGATGACCGCGCCATTCGCGGTCCGGTTTGAGGAGTTGCTGGCGTTGCGCCATGCCGCCATGCTGCTGCCGGCATGGCACCGTCATCCGCGCGCCATGTCGCACGGCCAGCGGTTGTCACCATTCAAGGGCCGCGGCATGGAGTATGAAGAATCACGGTTGTATCAATCCGGCGACGATGCCCGCCGCATGGACTGGCGGGTGACCGCCCGCACCGGCCGCCCGCACGTCAAGGTATTCCGCGAAGAACGCGAGCAGTCGGTGTGGCTGTGGGTGGACTACCGCCCCGCCATGTTTTTTGCCACCCGTGGCGCTTTCAAAAACGTACTGGCAGCCAGGATCGCCGCGCTCTATGCCTGGCAGGCGCTGGAACACGGCGATCACGTGGGTGGATGGGTCATCGGCGCGCATACCGTGCAGGAACAATTACCGCAACGCGGGCGGTCATCGGCTTTGACCCTATTTCATCATTTGGCTCAGGGATCGGCACCCACAACGGACAATTCATCCGCGATGATCACGCCGAATTTGCACGCGCAATTTCAACGGGTGCGTCCCGGCAGCCGGGTGGTGATGATCAGCGATTTTCGCGATCTTCCCGATGTGGAGGCCGCCGTGGAATCGGTGTCGCGGCACAGCCAGGTGGTGTTGTGTTTCTTATACGACCTGCTGGAACAGCGCCTGCCGCCGCCGGGCCGTTATCCCATGAGCGATGGCGCGCGCCGGATGATGTTACCAACCTACGACGTCGGCCTGGCGCAGGCATATACCAGACGTTTCGCGGCGCGCCAGCAACAACTGATACAACTCAGCCGGCGCTGCCAGGCGCGGTTTTATTCCTGCGCCACCACTGACAATCCCCTGTTGGTCCTGCAAGGATCGGAACTTCAGGCGGCCTAGACTCTCCCCGGACTCTCCGCGATGGACCCGGAACAATTACCGCTACGTGACATCCATCTGCCGCCGTCAATTTCCTGGTGGCCGCCGGCGCCCGGCTGGTGGCTCTTGTTGCTGGTCATTCTCGGCGCCGGCCTGCTGGCAGGGTATTTCTACCGACGTGAGCGATCCGTCCCCTGGCATCGCATCGCGGAACGCGAGTTGCAGCTAATCCAACAGCGCTACGAATCCACGCGCGACGCGCATATTCTGGTCGGCGAACTGTCCACCCTGCTACGCCGGGTGTGTTTAAGTCTTTATCCGCGCCGGATCGTTGCCGGGCTCACGGGCGAAAACTGGCTGGCCTTCCTCGATCAGATGGCAGGCATGGAGGGCTTCCGGCATGGCGGCGGCCGCGTGCTTGCCACCGCACCCTATCAAGCCGTGATGCCTGTGGATGCGCGGACATTGCTGAGTCTGTGCGCGGCATGGCTGTGCGCGGTCACGCGTCAGTCTGAAAACGACGGGCACCGGCGCCCACATGTTTGAATTTGCCTGGCCCTGGCTGTTTCTGATCCTGCCGCTGCCCTGGCTGCTGCGGGCGTGGTTGCCGCCTGTTCGAGCCGTCCGTGGCACAGCGCTGCGGGTGCCTTTTTTCGATGACTTTCTGCGACTGGAAAAAACCTCCTCGTGGCGCCGCTTCCCATACCTTTTGCTGTTGATGGCGGCGCTGGCCTGGCTGCTGCTCGTCGCGGCGGCGGCGCGCCCGCAATGGGTGGCCAGTGTGACTGACGTTCCCCTCACCGGCCGGGATTTGCTGCTCGCAGTCGATCTTTCCCGCAGCATGGAACAAAACGATATGTCGTGGGGCGGCGAGACAGTCGATCGCCTCACTGCCGTCAAGCGGGTGGCCGGTGAGTTCATCGACCGGCGCGCAGGCGACCGGGTGGGTTTGATACTCTTCGGCGAACGGCCCTATCTGCAGACACCATTGACCTTCGATCGCCAGACGGTGAAGACGCTGCTGGATGAGGCGCAAATCGGTATCGCCGGCGACGCCACCGCCATCGGCGACGCCATCGGCCTGGCTCTCAAGCGCCTGCGCAAGGCCGAACACGCCGACGCCGTGCTGATCCTGCTCACCGACGGCGCCAATACCGCAGGCGAGATCGAACCGTTGCAGGCCGCGGAAATGGCAGCGCGGCAGGGCGTGCGCATCTACACCATTGGCATCGGCGCCGAAACCGAAACACGCGGGCTGTTCGGCTTCCTGCAGCGCAATCCGGGACAGGATTTGGACGAAAAAACGCTTACCGCCATTGCCGCCGCAACCGGCGGCCGTTATTTCCGCGCCCGCGATTTGGACGAGTTAAGCAAGATTTATCGCGTGCTGGATCAGATCGAGCCCGCCGCCCAGGATCCCAAACACTATCGTCCGGTGATGCCGTTATTTTATTTCCCACTGAGCCTGGCGCTGTTGCTGGGCCTGTTGATTTTCATGCGGCAAACCGGTGCGTACCGTCATGTCCATGACTGAACTGCATTTCCTGCGCCCCTGGTGGTTGCTGGCGCTGTTGCTGCTGCCGCTACTCTGGCGTGTCTGGTCCAGGCTCGGGAGGCAGCACAGCCCCTGGCAGCGGGTTTGTGACGCCGCGCTGCTGCCCCACGTGTTGGAACGCCCTGCCGGAAGGGAAGAGCGCGGATGGAGGCGCGTTGAATTATGGGTGGGTCTGGCGCTGCTGCTTGCCGTCCTTGCGCTGGCCGGTCCGGCCTGGACAAAACTGCCGGTGCCCGTGGCGCGTTCCACAGCCGCACTGGTGATCGCGCTGGATCTGTCGCGTTCCATGGATGCCGCCGATCTCCCCCCCAGCCGGCTGACGCGGGCGCGTTTCAAAATCGCCGATATCCTGACGGCACGCCGCGAAGGACAAACCGCTTTGCTGGTATACGCCGCGCGCCCATTCGTCGTGGCGCCACTGACGGATGACACCGAAACCCTGATGGCGCAATTACCGGCCCTGACCACCGACATCATGCCGGCGCAGGGCAGCCGCCCCGATCTCGCCCTGCGCAAAGCCGGCGAACTCCTGAGCCAGGCGGGAATTGCCCACGGTGATATCCTGCTGGTGACGGATGGCGTCCACGCAGACTATGTCGACGCCACGCGAAAAGCCATTTCCAGTCTGCCCCACCGGATTTCCGTCCTGGCTGTGGGGACGGAAGACGGCGCACCCATTCCTCTCCCGGGCGGCGGTTTCGTCAAGGATGAGTCGGGCAAGATCGTCGTCGCCAGCGTGAATCATGCCGATCTGCGCGCGTTGTCCGCAGCGGGACGCGGCCTCTATCTCAAGGCCGGCGTCGATGATGGAGACACCCGTGCCTATACCGAATTTCTGCGCGCTTCAGCGCCGATTGGCACGACTGCACGAACCGACCTCAATGCGCCACGTTGGTTGGATGCCGGACCATGGCTGCTGCTGCCCCTCCTGCCTCTGGCCGCCCTGACGTTCCGGCGTGGGTTGTTGCTCGCTGTTTTGTTCATGCTATTTCTGCCCCTGCCAAGGCCCGCGCAGGCCTTCGAATGGGATGATCTCTGGTGGCGTCAGGATCAACAAGCCGCGCATGCACTGGCACAGGGCGACAATGAACGGGCGGCGGCGGAATTCAATGATCCGCGATGGCGGGCCGCTGCTCATTATCGCGCGCACCATTACCACGACGCCCTTCGTGCGCTGACGCAACCGCAGGGCGACGACGATCATTACAACCGTGGCAACGCGCTGGCCCGGCTGGGGCAATTCGAGAATGCCATCGCCGAATATGAGGAAGCGCTGCGATTGAACCCGAAAAACGGTGATGCGCGCTATAACCGCGGGCTGTTGCAAAAAAAACTAAGGAAACAGAAGCAGGAGGAAGGCGGCGGTAACGGAAACTCATCACCCCGAAAACCCGAAAATAAGAACGAGGCCGGTCATGGCGGGGGCGCTGAGACCGCGCCGGACAAGCAGAATTCCCCGTCTGCTCAAGCGGGATCTCGGGAGCAGCGCCCGCAATCCGCGCCGCCGGATCAATCGAAAAAGCAGGAAGCCCGGGCAGATCAGGCCGACAAACAAAAAGAACAGCAACACGCGCAGGGACAAACCGCCGAACAGAGCGGCGATAAACCATTGCCGGCGCCCAAAAGCGGACATCAGCAAAGTGAAACTTCAATGGCCGATGAGCAATGGTTGCGGCGCATTCCCGACGATCCAGGCGGGTTGTTGCGCCGCAAGTTCCTGCTGCAATACCGCCAGCAGTCCAAATCCGACACTGAATCTCAGCCATGGTAGGCATCAGCCGACGACTGATGATGGCACTGCTTCTGTGCGGCGCATTGTTCGCGCGTCCTGCGCCGGCGGCGGAAGCCACGGTGGATCAGGACACCGTAGGCCTGGGTCAGTCCTTTGTCCTCACCATCGAGGCCAAAACCAGCGACGACCCGGATCTGAGTCCGCTGTCAGCGGACTTCGACGTGCTGGGCACCAGCAAGCGCAGCGAGATCAGCATCCTCAACGGCAATTTCAAAAAATCAAGCAGCTGGCAGATCAACCTCATGGCCAAACGCGAGGGAGATCTCGTGATCCCGCCGCTCAAGGTCGGCGGCGAACAGACCGCGGCGCTGACCATGCACGTCACTCCAAACGCGCCCGGTGACAAGGCAGCGGAAAAAGGGCTGTTCATGGAAGTCGAAGTCACCCCGCGCGATCCTTATATCCAAGCGCAATGCCTGTACACGGTGCGCATACTGGCCGATTCGCGCTGGGACGTCGATGAACCTGTTCTCGAGGATCCAAAAACCGTCTCCGGGGCGATCCTCATCAAAAAACTGGGCAGGGACAAAATCACCCGGACGACGCGGGAGGGCAGACATTATGACGTGCTCGAGCGCGTCTACGCCATTTATCCGCAACGGACCGGCGATATCACCATTCCCCCCATCACGTTTCAGGGACAGATCAGCCGTGGCGGCGGTCTACTGCTTGATCCATTCTCAGGCGCCATGAACACCCGGCGCCTGCAGTCCGAGGCGGTCACGTTGCACGTCAAACCCACTCCCAAGACCTTCACCGGCAAAACCTGGCTGCCTGCCAAATCGCTGCAAATCCACGAAACCTGGTCGGATGATCCGGAGGATCTCAAGGCGGGCGAACCGGCCACCCGCACGATCTCATTGCTGGCGAATGGACTGACCGCCAGCCAGCTGCCTGAACCCGGTATCACACAGGCGCAAGGAGTGAAAACATATGCCGACCAGCCACTGCTCGACGATCAAATCCGCCCCAGTGGAATCACCGGCCTGCGGCAGCAGAAGATCGCCGTTATCGCCAATGCCGATGACGTCACGCTGCCGGAGATCCGCGTCCCATGGTGGAACACCGACACCGATCACATGGAGGAAGCGGTATTGCCCGCGCGCAAGCTGCATATCAGCGCGGTTCCCGCGCGGGCGAACACACATGCCGAGGCCATCCCCCCCCCTTCCAAGCAAGCGCAGCCGGAAAACAGCAGTCACGCATCCTTGCCTGCCGGCACGCCGGCCTATCGCCGGCTGGCCATGGCCCTGGGGTTGGGTTGGCTCTCGACCGCCTTGTTCTGGTGGTGGTCCGGCGCGCGGCAACGCCAGGCGCAGACCGGGATTGCGAAACATCGGAAACAAAAAGAGCGGGTCTTGTTGAAAGCCGTGTTGGACGCCTGCGACGCCAATGCACCGGCACAAACCCGTGCTGCCTTGCTGATATGGGCCAGGGCACGCTGGCCCCGGCATGTGTTCCAGGGATTGATCGACATCGCGGCGTACGAACCCGGGTTGGCGGGACTGCTCGATGAATTGAACCGCTCGCTCTACTCGAAAGGAGGACAACAGTGGCGGGGGAACGCGCTTGCCGATGCCCTTGGGAAGTTGGGCGGCGCAAAATCCGACCGGCAATCCACCACTTCCACACCCGCGCTTGAACCTCTGTTCCGCACCTGACGAGGATCCCGCAATGATGTTTTGAGCAGACCGTCAACCGAAGGAATCGGCGACGATACTTTCATACCACGACCGATCATAAGCCGCTTCACGGGCGCGAAATTCAGCGGCGGCGTTCAACGGACTAATCCCGCCCGCACCCTCCACGAGGGTAATCTTACCGTCGATCACCTGAAAAATCTCGTTAACAGAGATGCCATATTCCGGCGCGACCAGGCTGTAGCAGGTGTTGTGCAGCGAAGGCGAGCCGGGCGCGACGCCACTGACGAGCGCGGCGATCGCAAGGGCGCAGTTTTTCGCCTGGCTGTTGGCCGCTGAGGCGGATTTCGGCATCGGGTTGGCGATGCAGGCATCGCCGATGACGTGCACGCCGGACATGCGTTTGGATTCGAAAATGCTGCTGTCCGCGGCGCACCAGCCGGAATCCTCGGCAAGCCCCGCGCTTATTGCCAGCCGGCCGGCCGTTTGCGCTGGAATGACATTGGCGACATCCACCTTGTGATCCTCAAGTTCGGTGTACAACGTCATGGTCTTCGCGTCGACGCGCCGCACAGCGCCGCCCTCGGTCACCGGCACCCACTCGATCATGCCCGGATACAATGTACTCCACGCTTCTTTGAACAGCGCCTGTTTCGCAAATTTGTCATTGGCATCGAGGATCAACACCTTCGAGCGCGGCTTGTGTGTCTTCAAGTAATGGGCAATGAGGCTGGCGCGCTCATAGGGGCCGGGCGGACAGCGAAATGGCGCTGCGGGCACGCTGATGGCCACCACGCCGCCGTCCTTCATCGCCTGCAATTGCTTGTGCAAGAGCACCGTCTGCTCGCCGGCCCGCCAGGCATGTGGCATGCGCAGAGCTGCCGCCTCATCGTAGCCCTCCGGGCTGCCCCACTTGAAATCCACGCCCGGAGCCATCACCAGCCGGTCGTAACCCAGCTTCCGGCCGCCGGCCAGCGTGACCTGCCTGTTCAGTCCATCCACAGCGTCGACCCGATCGTGGATCTGTTCCACACCGGCACGCGCCAGGCCTGCGCGATTCACCTGCAGGCGCTCCATCCGTCCCACCCCGCCGATGACCCAGTTGCTCATGGGACAGGCCAGATATTTCCGTTGTTCATCGATCAGTATGACGTGGATGGCGGGATCGACACGCCGCAGATAACGTGCACAGGTCGCACCCGCAAAACCTCCGCCGATGATCACGATGCGTGCCTTGGCGCGCGTCTCATCATCGGCACGCAGAGACAACGGCATCGCGCCCATCAAGGCCGCTGTCAGTTGAATGAAGGCGCGTCGCCTCATGCTATCTCCTCTTGGGACCGGTCTTGGCCAGATCATCAGCCAGAAAATTCGCAATGCGCGCCAATTCCTCGTCGCTGTAGCCCTTGGCGATGCGGTTCATGAGGGTGGCATTGCCCCCGCCGCTCTTGAAGTCATGCAACTTGCGCAGCAATACCTCGGCGGATTTCCCCTTGAGTGAGGGAATGTCACCGTCCTTGCGCCGCACTTGCGGCGCATGGCAGGTGTAGCAGTTGAAGGCCAGCGCCTCGGTGCCGCGCTGTACGGGCTCACCGGCGTATACTGGCGGCGGCAGCAACAGCAGAACGCCTAACCAGCCTGAGCGATAGATGGGCACGGGCATTGGATCTGATGTGCGGTAAGCGGAGTCAAGTGTGAGCGATTATACAGGGTTTATTGTTCATGAAGACCCGCGGCAGGAATAAGAGTTCGCCCATGGTATTGCACGAATGACGGCTTATTTGACTCATGCGGATTGTCTGAAGCACGAGATGGGTGAAGACCACCCCGAGTGCCCGGCACGCATCACCGCAATTGAAGACGCCCTCCACAAAGCTGGGCTGTACGATTTGCTGCATCACTATGAAGCGCCGCTGGCCACCGGGGAACAGTTGAAACGCGCGCATGATGCGGACTATGTCGATGCGCTGATCGCCGCCGCGCCGCGACAGGGGCACGTCCATCTCGACGGCGACACCAGCATGAATCCCCACAGTCTCCCGGCGGCGCTACGGGCCGCCGGTGCGGCGGTGCGGGCGGTGGACCTGGTCATGGGCGGGGAGGAAACCACGGCATTCTGCAATATCCGGCCGCCGGGCCACCATGCCGAACGCCGGCAGGCCATGGGCTTCTGTCTTTTCAATAATGTCGCCGTGGGCGCCATGCATGCCTTGCATCATCACGGCGTCGATCGTGTCGCGATCGTGGATTTCGATGTTCACCACGGCAACGGTACTGAGGATATTTTTGACACGGAGCCGCGTGTCATGTTGTGCTCGTCCTTCCAATATCCGTTGTATCCCTACAAGGCCGGCCCCACGGTCGATGGCCATCGGGTCAATGTCCCGTTGCCGGCCGGCGCCGGCGGGCGGGAATTCCGGCGCGCCGTGGCTGCGACCTGGTTTCCGCAACTGGAGCGCTTCCAGCCCCGTTTGATTTTCATATCGGCCGGATTCGATGCCCATCGCGAAGATCCGCTGGCCGGCCTGAATCTGGTTGAGCAGGACTATGAGTGGATCACGCGGGAAATCATGGCGATTGCCGACCGCCACGGCCGTGGGCGGGTCATATCCACATTGGAGGGGGGCTACGCCCTGCCCGCCCTGGGGCGCAGCGCCGTGGTGCATATACGCGCCCTGATGAAACTATAAAAATAAAAACGGCGCCCGCAGGCGCCGTTTTGTTTTAATGCCCGTTCCCGATCAGGGGAAAGTAAAATTATGAGAAACCGTCGCCACCACATGCGGCTCGATCAAGCTGCGGGGATTGAGTTTCACGGCGGGATTATCGAAGTAGAAGTTCTTGAGGCTGGTCGTCTCATCGGTGGCGTAATAGCTGATATCGAACAGGAAACCATCGATATTTTTGTTCACCCCCACACGCCACCATGTGTAGTCATAGCCGTCTTGATATTTCGTTCCTGCTGGATTACCAAGTGCCGTGTCGCATGCCGCACTCGTGCTGCCGTCACTGGTGCCCGCCGTAATCGGCGCGCAAAGACGCTTGCCAGAGGACTGATCTCCATCAACGGTCTGGTAACCCACCGCTGCTTCAAAACCCAAATCGCCCAATCCCAGAGGACCCGTGGGCACGGTCAATGCCAAGTCGCCTTCCACGGCATGTGCGTCACCGTCCGAGCCATAGAAGTCAGGTGAAAAGTCGTATTTGAGCGTCACACTGGGTGAAAGGAATGTATCACTGAAGGCATAGTTGACGATGCCTTGGAACTCGCCGTAATCAGCATCCGGGCAAACGGACTTACCGAAGGCATCCACGCCCGCCGGATTACCTGCATCAGCACCCGTGCCACCAACAAGCTTGGTGGTATGACAGCTGTCACCCGGGAAGGTGTAATATAAACCACCGACGTCGAAGTTGAATCCACTCCAAGACCAGCGATAGCCACCGTAGGCGTCGATTTCAACTTCATCTTCGTTAAATTTAGTATTCGAGCCCCAAGCGGTCAGGTACCAGCCGTTATAGGTCCAGTTGACGTCGCCCTGGATGGCCGGACCTTCAGTGTTGGAGATGCCGCGGAACATGTATTGGTTGGTGAAGTACAAATCCGCATTGAAGTTGGATATCGCCAACGGCCCGGCATCGTCTGCGCTTGCCATCGGCGGAGCGGTAAACGCCGTCAACGACAAAA
The DNA here is from genome assembly GCA_035501935.1 of Gammaproteobacteria bacterium. Taxonomy (NCBI): domain Bacteria; kingdom Pseudomonadati; phylum Pseudomonadota; class Gammaproteobacteria; species Gammaproteobacteria bacterium. The sequence goes on from DATJVC010000025.1 coordinate 78,163, forward strand.
TTGCCGCCATTCCTATTTTCCGCATCATGATCATGTCCCCTTGTGTGCCCTAAAATTGAACGTTTATGCACTGAAAAAGTGCGGTTATTAAAATAAAAACATGTAGTTACCTACATTTTTTGGTAGGTTCTCACATATTGCATTTAAGAGTCAAGTTCCATGCCAACGGGTCGTAAAAAGTGACTTAAAGAAACCACTCTCAAAATTAAATAATCTGCGATTGTCGCGATAACTGCCCACTCCCCATAAACCCCGCTTTGCGTATCATATGCCGCCCTTAACTTCATTGCCATTAAAAATCTATGGCGGGGGAAAATGAATGGCGCAATACGTCTATACCATGAATCGGGTCAGCAAGGTGGTGCCGCCCAAGCGGTTCATCTTGCGCGACATCTCCCTGTGTTTTTTCCCGGGCGCCAAGATTGGCGTGCTCGGCCTGAACGGCTCCGGCAAATCCTCACTACTGCGCATCATGGCCGGTCTCGACCGGGAATATGACGGCGAGGCAATTCCCCAGCCTGACTTGAAGATTGGCTATCTCGCCCAGGAGCCGCAACTCAATCCCGCCAAAAACGTGCGTGGCAACGTCGAGGAAGGCGTCGGTGCAATCAAACAACTGCTTGACCGTTTCAACACCATCTCCGAAAAATTTTCCGAACCTCTGGGCGACGAGGAAATGAACAAGTTGCTGGAGGAGCAGGGCCGGCTGCAGGAAGCCATCGATGCCGCCGGCGCGTGGGAACTGGATCGCAAGCTGGAGATGGCCGCCGAGGCCCTGCGGCTGCCGCCGTGGGAGGCGGATGTCGCCAAAATTTCCGGCGGCGAGCGGCGTCGCGTGGCCCTCTGCCGGCTGCTGCTGTCCGAACTCGACATGCTACTGCTGGATGAACCCACCAATCATCTCGATGCCATTTCAGTGGCCTGGCTGGAGCAATATCTCGAAAAATATCCCGGTACGGTGATCGCGGTTACTCATGATCGTTATTTTCTGGACAATGTGGCCGGCTGGATCCTGGAACTGGATCGCGGCCATGGCATCCCCTGGCAAGGGAATTACTCCTCCTGGCTGGAACAGAAGGAAACACGCCTCGAGCAGGAGGAAAAGCAGGAGCAGTCGCGCATCAAGGCCATGAAGGCCGAACTGGAATGGGTGCGCGCCAATCCCAAGGGCCGCCATGCCAAGAGCAAGGCCCGTCTAGCGCGTTTCGAGGAACTGGCCTCCAGCGACTATCAGAAGCGCAACGAGACCAACGAAATCTACATACCGCCGGGCCCGCACCTGGGCGATCAGGTCATCGAAGCGGAAGGCCTGCGCAAGGCGTACGGAGATCGCCTGCTGTTCGACAACCTCAGTTTCAAATTGCCGCCCGGCGGGATCGTCGGCATCATCGGCGCCAACGGCGCCGGCAAGACCACCCTCTTTCGCCTGATCAACGGTCAGGAAAAACCCGATGCCGGCGGGATCCGCGTCGGTGAATCGGTGAAATTATCCTGCGTCGATCAATCCCGCGACGCACTCGATCCCCAAAAAACCGTATGGCAGGAAATCTCCAAGGGACTGGATATCCTGCAGGTCGGCAATTATCAGACGCCCTCACGGGGTTACGTGGCGCGCTTCAACTTCAAGGGCACGGACCAGCAGAAATCGATCGGTGAACTTTCCGGCGGCGAACGCAATCGCGTGCATCTGGCGAAACTCCTCACCGCAGGAGGCAACGTCCTGCTGCTGGACGAACCGACCAACGACCTCGACGTGGAAACCCTGCGGGCGCTGGAACAGGCATTGCTCGACTTCCCCGGCTGCGTCGTGGTGATTTCGCACGACCGCTGGTTTCTCGATCGCATCGCCACCCACATTCTGGCCTTCGAGGGCGACAGCCAGGTGGTCTGGTTCGAGGGCAACTACGCGGACTACATTCAGGACCTGCGACGGCGCAAAGGCGAGGATGCCGATAATCCGCACCGGCTGCGCTTCCGGCCACTGAAGACATAGGAGCGCACATGCCAGAGCCCCTTCCGCAATACATTCATGATCGCATTTTCGATCTCGCCACCGCCATGAAAGACGCCTCCGAGCGGGGCGACCCGGCGATGACGGAGGAATGTTACGAAGAGATGCGGGATTACTGTCTGGCGCTCATCGATGAGGGACGCGAATGCGCCTTCCTATGGGAGACGCTGGGGGATTTCACGCGAGAAGACGATCAGGCGCTTCAATTTTACGAACGGGCGCTGTCGTGCGCGGAGCATGACAAAGAAGCCGTCCATGACATCCTGATCGCCATGGGCGAACGATATTCTGACAAAAAGAGTTACGCACTGGCGCGCGAGCTGCTCTCACGCGGCCTGCGTCTTGCTTTTGCCGCCGGCGACACGGACATGGCCGCGCGCGCCGACGTGCTCCTCGGCGAGCTGCCGTCCTGAATCTCCACAGCCGATGCTGAGCTACCGCCACGCCTACCACGCCGGCAATTTTGCCGACGTGTTCAAGCACGTTGTGCTCGTGCTGGCCCTCGAGTCACTGCGGCGCAAGGATAAGCCGTTCCTCTATCTCGACACGCACGCCGGCGCCGGACGTTATGACCTGCGCGGCGAAATGGCGGTAAAAAACAGGGAACATGCCGGCGGCATTGGACGACTCTGGAATGCCCCTGCTCCCCCGGCTGCCGTAACATCATACCTGGACGTCATCCGAATGCTCAACCCGCATGCCTCAGCCCCGCCGCGCTGGTATCCGGGTTCACCCGTGATCGCGCGTCATTTCCTGCGTCGCGGGGATCGGATGCTGCTGGCGGAAAAACATCCGGCGGACGGCGCGCTTTTACGCGCCGAATTCTCCGGCGACCGGCAGGTGCTGGTCTTCAGGGAGGATGGTTATCATCTCCTCAAATCGAAGTTGCCCGCGCGTGAGCACCGCGCTTTGATTCTCATAGATCCAGCTTACGAACTGTCCGGTGAAACGGAACGGGCATACGAAGGCGTACAGGAAGGCCACCGACGCATGGCGACGGGAACCTTCACCATTTGGTATCCCGTCATGCCCAAGGTCAATATCAATGGACTCAAAAAACGATTGCACGAATCAGGAATTCGCCGGATCGTGAATACGGAACTCTGCATCCATCCGCGCGACAACCCGCTGGGCATGAACGGTTCGGGGCTCATCATCATCAACCCTCCCTGGCAGCTGGATAAAGCCATTGACAACCTGCTGCCATGGCTGTGGCGGACGTTATCACCCGACGGCCGGGGTGATTTTTATGTGCGATGGCTGGTGGAAGAATGAATTTCGCGTCAAAGAATCATTACCAGCGCACGAAGAGTTTGCCGCCCTCCGATTTACATTCGTAACGTTTCAGCGGCTGGTTTCCGATTTTGACGCAGGCGCCATCCCTGACATCGAATGTCCAGCCGTGTTTGGGGCAGGTGAGTTGATTGCCGGCCAGTGCCGACTCCGGAATCAATGTGCCCTGATGCGGGCAGCGGCGATCATAGACACGGGGTTCCTCATTCGGGTATTGCATGACCAGCAATGACCGGCCGTCACATTCCATCGTCCACGGCCGGCCGAGCATCAATGCATCCAGTGGAATGACCTCATGCCATTGCACCTGGGCACGCAAGGCCTCCTCCCGAAACTCCGGTAAACCCATGCCATTGATAACCTCGACAGCCCAGACGATTTTACTCAGCCCCAAGACGGGCAGGGACAGCAGCATGGCATCCAGCAGTTCGCCGCCACTCCACCCCTCCTGCAGCGCCCGCCGGAGATATTGCTTCAAGCCCGGACCGGATTGCGCCTCGACCTTGCTGATGAACGACAGCAAAGATCGCGTCTTCGGATCGAGACGGCCGCCGGCATCCTTGAAAAAGGCAAAATGGGCCTGCATGGCTTCAGGCCGCACCCGCAGCAGGAAATCCAGTGCTTCGCTCACCAATTCCCTCCCTTATGAACCCGCCGGTGTCAGTTCGATCACGGTCTCCCGCGATGCCAGTTTGGGGATATCGGTAAAATCCACGGGCAGAAAATATTGCACGTAATCGGGGTGAAGAAAGGCCAGTGTCACGTTACCCGTATCGCGCAGCAGGAAGCGTTCGTTCTTCTTGAACAGCCAGGTGCGCGTATCGACGCGGGCAACGACGAAATTAAGCTCGATAATGCCGGGAATGTCCTCCGGTTTGGAGGAACAGGCGCCTTCCTTGCGGCCGATGAAGCACTGGATATGCACGCCTTCAATCGCCCTGCCGGTACCTTTCTCCACCATTTTAAAGCGCGGGTGCAGCACATCGCTCGACAGCTGCTCGCGGGTGCCGAGCAATCCGAAATAGTCCGCAGCCACCGCCACGGTGGCCAGCAACACCACTCCCGTCATGAGTTTGCCAGTCATTTTGTCAGTTTATTCCATATTGCCCGGCACGCATTGCGTATAATTGAACAATGTCGCACCCGGTGAATTATACGGCGTTGGGCTCTGGATAAGATGGCGGAATTGAAACCAAATTCAAACCGGCCCATGAACCCATGAGCGGTAAACCCGCCGGCAGTCGCCGGGTCTCGATGGGGGCCAGAGTCTGTCTTGGCATCCTGCTTCCGGTCATGGTCTTTATTGGATATCAGTTTGCCTTGATTAAGTCGCTGGACGGAACCGGCAGTTGGGATGGAATGAGCCTGGCCTTTGGTTCGCTGTTTATTGTGCCCGGACTGTACGTCACCAACCTCTGGGTGGTGATGAACCAATGGGCTCGCAAAAGCGAGGCGTTCATTGCCGGCATGATGATCCCTTCCGTGATTGCCCTTGTTGAATATTTATGGGTCGGCGATTACTCGTACAAGGCGAGAACTGCAATCAATCACGCATTCATTGCGCCCTTCCTCTGGATATGGCTGTTTGTTTTCATGCTGTTTACGCCACTCATTGTTTCGATTATTCGCGCCATCATCAATGGAAAACGGCGGTGACCGCACGATTAAAACATCCCACGCCGCACCGCAAAATGCCGGCGACGCTTTCCGGTCCTCCGATCGTGCGTTTCCGTGACGCGGCACACCATTTTTGCCCGTGCACCTTTGTCAATTCGGCAGGGCGCTGATACCATTGCGCTATCGCGCGCCGCGTCCCGCATCGCATGACGTAAAACGACAGAAATCAAGCGATTATAACCATGATGTTCACCTTCGACATTTCGGGCTCGCAAATCAACGGCGCCCGGGATTACCAGGAAGACGCATTTCTCATTACGCACCTGGGTGACAGTGACAATCCTGACGAAAAGGCGTCGCTGGTCATCGTCGCCGACGGGATGGGCGGCCACGCCGCCGGCAATGTCGCCAGCAACATGGCGGTGCAGACCTTCAATAAATATCTCACCGGTAATTATCCGAGCGAGCAGATGCAGACGGTGTTGCGGGAGGCGGTCCTCGCCGCCAACGGTTCCATAGAACACACCGTCAAGGAAACCGAGGCGCTGAAGGGCATGGGCTGCACCTTCGTCGGCGTCATTCTGCACAAGTCGAAGATGCGCTGGGTCAGCGTGGGCGACAGCAATTTGTATCTGCTGCGCGACAAAAAACTCATCAAGAAAAATGCCGATCACAGCTACGGCGGTTTTCTCGACCGCATGTCCGCCGCCGGTACGCCGGTGAAGCCGGAGCAGGGCTTCTCACGCAACATGCTGATGAGTGCGCTGACAGGCGAGGACATCGCCGAGATTGACTGTCCCCCGGAGCCCTTCGAGATCAAGGGCGGTGATCGCATCATCGTCGCCACCGATGGCCTCGATTCGCTCTCCGACGCCAAAATCTTGCATTATTGCGACGGCGTCAAAACCGCCAAGGAGTGCGTCAAGTCACTGCTCGATGGCGTTGAAGAAGCGAAGATCCCCCGGCAGGACAACACCACCGTTGTAGTCATCGATGTCACTGCCAAGGAGGAAAAACCGGCCGTTGCCCCACCGCCGCCGCCACCTCCGCCACCTCCGCCGCCAGCACGCGCGCTTACAGAACAGGAGGAACAGGATCTGGCCATCACCAAATACGCCGCGCCCGGCGCCGCACCGCCGATCGCCATCAAGCGCAAGGCCCCGCCGCCTCCACCGCCAGTCGAAGAAGAACCAAAACGCAACTGGCTGGCCGTCGCCGCCGTCATCGCCGGCGTGCTCATTGTGGCAGGCGGCGCGGGCTATTACTTCATGTCAGGGGGCGGTAAATCCACGGCGCACCACGCCGTCAAAAAGCATCCAACGGAAACTGAAACAACCGCCGAAACACCGACTGCGACAACACCGGCACCGGAAACCGCCACGCCGGAGGAAAAACCCGGGACACCACCAACAACGGCGGCCATTCCACAGCCGGCGCCCGCCACTCCGGCGCCAGTACCAGCACCAGTACCAGCGCCCACAGGCAAAATCGAGGAATTCCAGGATGCGCTCAAATCCGGCGGCGCCGGACCGGTGATGATATGGGTGCCGCCCGGCAAATTCGAGATGGGTGCGCCCGCGACCGCAAGTGAAGCGAATCAGCGCCCGCGCCATACCGTGCAGATTGGCAAAAAATTTGCCCTGAGCAAGTATGAAATCACCGTGGCCGACTACGAGAAATTCGTCAAGGCGACCGGCCGCGCCATGCCCAAACTGGGCGGCGATTTCAAACCCGAGCACCCGATCATCTGGGTGTCATGGGAGGACGCGCTGGCCTACGCCCACTGGCTCTCCGAGCAGACCGGTTTCAAATACCGACTGCCGAGCGAGGCAGAGTGGGAATATGCCGCGGCAGCGGGAACCGACACTTATGAATGGTGGTGGGGACGCGATCCGGGCCAGGGCATGGCGCATTGCTTCGGCTGCGGTTCCGATTTCGACAGCCGCCGGCCGGCCAAGGTGGGCAGCTTCAAGCCCAATCCATTCGGACTCTACGACACCGCCGGAAACGTCGCCGAATGGGTGCAGGATTGCTACCACAGCAACTACGAAGGCGCCCCGAACGACGGCAGTGTCTGGGAGGGCGGCGAGTGCGACGAGCGCGTGGTGCGCGGCGGCGCCTACGATCAACCGCCGAAGTCCATCCGCGCCTCCTACCGCGACAAGCTGAATCCATCCAGGGGCAACGACACCACCGGTTTCCGCATCCTCCGCGAGCCCTGAGCCGTAAAGAACTCCCAAAAAAGAAGACCCCGCGAAGCGGGGTCTTTCATTTACATTGCGATACCGGTCGCGAAAAGGATCAATCCCTACTCTTTCATCATCTCCTTCATCTTGTTTTTCATCATGTGCTTCATCTTCGACATGGAGCCACCACCCTTGACGTACTTGATTGAACACTTGGCTTCCTTGAACGTGCCGCATACGGCGGGATCCTTGGCGCCCGTGCCAATCTTGCCGCCCGCGTATGCACCCGTGGGATCGCCGCCATAAGTAAAGCCGGCCGGCATCTCCACCTCCTTGCCAGTCATGTCATGGCCGGTCGCAGCCACCATGAAACCGCCGGAAAAATCCCTCGCTGAGAACGGATTATCGGTGGCATCGGCAATTGGAGTCGCACTTAAAGTAATAGCAATCGCTGTAGTTAACGTGCTTTTCTTCATGACGTTTCTCCTTCCTAAAACATGATTCCCGTGGGAAATGAGCAGTCTCGCCTGATCGCTGGCGCAACTACAATAACCCATTGCCCGCCGACTGGAAACCACGACAATCCAGTGAGATTGCCGTTGAGATAATTTCGGGGGAACACGCTGCTTTCCCATTCGTATGACTTTGATCGGCTTCGCAGTCATGGCGCGTCGAGTAGCTCGACGGCTCAATACTGTCGTGCAGCGATCCGATGGACACTGGACAACCCATGGGACCATTGCACTCACGGTACTCAATCGTCAAACCACCGATCGATAATCCCGTATTTACGGGAAACAATCCCGCCAATGAAATTACTTTTTCCGGCACCCGCCGCGTTCTCTCTCACTATCATGACACCATGCGCAAATCACACACCCTGGCGGCGAAAATCCGGGTGCTGCTGGTCGACGATCATGCCGTGGTTAGGGCGGGATATCGCATCCTGCTGCAAACCACGCCTGATATTGAAGTCGTCGCCGAAGCCGGCACCGGCGAGGAGGCCCAAGCCTGTTTTTTGAGCGAACGCCCGGATGTGACGATTATGGATCTCGTGCTTCCGGGAATCAGCGGACTGGAGATCATACGCCGCATCATCAACCGCACGCCCGATGTCCGCATACTCGCCTTCAGCATGCATGAGGATCCCATCTTCGCCGAGCAGGCCCTGCAAGCCGGCGCACTCGGCTACGTCACCAAAAGCAGCGCAGCCACGGTGCTGGTGGAAGCTGTGAAGAAAGTAGCCAGAGGAGAGGTATACGTGGATGCAGCCATCGCCCAGCAAATGGCGTTTCAGAAAAGCCGTGGCAAACAGACGCCATTTGAGATGCTATCAACGCGCGAATTCGAGATCATGACCCTGCTGGCGTCGGGTACGACGCTGGAAGAAATCGCCCGACGCCTGTCCTTGAGCTATAAAACCATCGCCAACTACAGCACACAGATCAAGGCCAAACTGGAGGTCGACAACATCGCCGATCTCACCCGGCTTGCCGTCCGCCACGGCATTATTCAGGCGTGACGATCACCCTCGGAAAGTCGTCGGTAGCGTCATGCAGTTCCATGCAACATCTCCCGTCAGCCAAGGAAGTTATCCCACTTTTCTCGTCTGCACATTCCATTACCTCATACCGTTCATACCACTAGTGTAATCGATGGCCGGATCCGGCGCGGGCGGCGAAAAATTTCTTTCGCGTCCAAGACGTGCAAAAAAACAAATTATTTACACACCGGGGGAGTCACAATGAGGAAAGCAAAATTCGCGGCACTACTGGCGTCGCATCGAGCCATCACGGCCACCTTGTCGGCGTTAGGGCTGGTTTTGGGCGCACAATCCGCCTATGCGGACTGCACCCCCGATCCGGCGACGACCGGCGCCACCGTGACTTGTACCGGAACCGATGCTGACGGATTTGTTGCCGGTACGGGAGTGAACAATCTCACCGTCAACGTCGACAGCGGCGCCACCGTGCAGGCGAAAACAACCGTGAGCCCCAGCGTGACCATACAAATCAACAACGAGAGTACCGTCACCAACAATGGGACCGTCATCAACGCCGGCGGTTCGCAAACCACCAACCTGGGGATCAACATCAACGACACCGACAGCACCATTACCAACAACGGTTCGGTGCAGCTCACGATTAGCGACACCGACATCACCTCTGCCCTGCCGGGAACGATAAAGGGCACCAGAACACTGCGCGGTTTGATTGCCACCTCCAGCGCCAGCTCCAGCCCGTCAACGCTGGAGAACTTGAGCATCGTCAATAATGGCAGCGTTACACTAAATCACGCCGGCGTGGGAAATTCCGAGGCGATCTATTCCGGCGAGGATGTCGACGACATCACCTTCGACAACTTCGGCACCGTCACCAGCAACAGAACGCAGGCGCTCACCATTACCGTCGTCGGCGGCGCCCTGCAGGCGAAAACAGCCATCGATGGCACCAACCGCGCGCTGGGGATCGCCTCCGGCATCGACAGCGACGACGATACTGACGACTTCACAGTCAACAATCACCAGGGCGCCGTCATCGAGGCCACAGGGGACTACACGGCGGCGATATACGGGCGCGCCGGCGATCTGGAGATCGACAACGCCGGTATCATCCGTAATAACAGCGGCGGCATCGCCATCTCCGCCCACGCCGCCTCCGATGACGGCGACGGCGAGCTGGAAATCGACAATTCCGGCACCATCATCGGTGACATTCTGGCGGTGGACGGTAATGCCCTCCGCTACTGGGCGGCAAAAGCGAAAGGCGTGACCGGATTGACGCTGAACAATCAGGCGGGGGTGAGGGATTTGGAGCTCGACAACGACGGCACGATTACCGGCAACATCTACCTCGGCTCCGGTACGCACGAGGTGGAAAACGACGGCACGATCACGGGTAGCATCTTTGTCGATCAAACCGGCATCGGGACGGCGATAGGCGCCCGGCAATTCACCCTGGAGAACTCCGGCACGCTGACCGGCAATATCAGCATTATTGACTTTGCTGGCGCCCAGAATTCAATCACACTCAGCGGCGGGGGTTTCAGTGGCGACATCACTGCGACCAACGGTACCGGCACCAACGCCCTGACACTGACCGGCGCCGGCACCCTGCACAATGTAAGCAACTTCACGACCTTGACCGTGACCGGCGGGGCCGCAGACGAAGATGCTGATGACGACGATGACAACGCCGCCAGTGCCGCCACCAGTTGGACACTGGCGAGTGGAACGGCCCAACAGTTCTCCGTTGGAACCGAAATTGAGGATGGCGCCACACTGACCGTGGACAGCGCCCTGACCAGCGATGTGACGGTTGACAGCGGCGGCACACTAGGCGGTTCGGGAACCATTGACGGCGAGGTAACCAATGCCGGCACGATCGACGTGGGCTCCTCCGTCCTCACGGTCACCGGCGCGGTGGCCATGGCCGCGGGCAGCGTGTTCAAGACAACGATCTCCGGCGCGGGCGGCGCCTCCGCCGACGCGCCGTCCAGCAACGCCGGCCTGCTGACCGTGGGCGCCACCGGCACCGCGGACGCCAGCGCCACGGTGGTACCCGTCACCAGCGGCGTGATCGTGCACAACGGCGCCTGGTACAGAATCGCCACCAACAGTGGCGGCGGCAGCGTGTTCGATACCGTGCCCCAAATCCAAGGCAGCGCGCTGGTATCCTGGACGATACAGGAAAACGCAGCGGATGATCTGGTGTTAGGTGCGGCGGTCAAGGATCCCGCCGGCATCCCCGGATTGACGGCCGGCGGCTCTGGCGCAATCGAGGCCCTGTTAAGTTACACCGGCACCGATCCCGGGCTGCTCAGCCTCGGTGGCGAGGTCCAGAACCTGGCCACGGAGGATGAGGTTCGTGATGCGGGGGAAAAGCTGCGCCCCAACGCAAACAACGCCGGCATGCAGGGAGCCATCAACGTAACCGACGGATTGCTCACGGTGATTGATAATCGCATCGCCGATGCGGGAGCCGGCAACGGCATGACCGGCCTCTCTGCCGGCGAGAACGCGACGATGAAAAACTTCTGGCTGCAGGGCTTCGGATCCCGCGGTGAACAGGATCGCCGTGACGGCATAGACGGCTATACCGCTGACAGCGCCGGCGTGGCATTCGGCGTGGACACCGCGGTGGGGGATATGTGGCGTGTCGGCCTGGCGGGAAGTTACGCGCTGTCCAATGTCGATGACAAGGGCAGCCGGCGCGGCGACTCGATCGACTTCGACAGCTTTCAGGGGGCCGTGTATGGTTCCTACAATGACGGACCGTGGTATTTCGACGGCATCGTGGATTTCGGCTTTCACGAGTATGACAGCAAGCGTGTGATCAACATCGGCGGTTTCAGCGATACCGCCACTGCCAGCTATGACGGCTGGCAATATACTGTCAAAGGCGAAGGCGGATATCCCCTCCATTGGGATGCCATGACGGCGGTTCCACTGATATCGCTGACCTACAGCCATCTCAGCACCGACAGCTACACCGAAACCAGCGTGGCGGGCGCGGCGCTCAAGGTCGACAACGACGATGTCGACTCGTTCCGGACCGGGTTGGGCGGCAAACTGTTCATACCCCTGGTCATGACCAAGGATTTCGGCAGTGCGCTGGAATTACATGCCGTATGGCAGCATGAATTTGGCGACACATCCCAAGACGCCACCGCGAGCTTTGCCGCCGGGGGCAATGCCTTCAACACCCGGGGCATCAACATCGGCCGCGAATCGGTGGATGTGGGCCCCAAGCTGCGGCTCGTCTCCGCCGATGGCATGAAGAGCCTGGTGGTGAGCTATGACGCGGAAGTCAGGGATGAGTATATCGGTCACGCAGGCATGCTGACGGCACGGTTTGAATTTTAAGCACTGGTGGGATGGCCTGACCAACCCATCCCGCATTTCTAACCTTCGGTTATCATGCCGTCATGGCTCATGGCGGCAAGAAAACAGCGTCCGTTATCATCATCCTGCTGGCGGCATCGCTGGCAGCATGCGCCACCACGAAGGACCGGCTTGTACATGCCGATCAAATCGCGCATCAAGGCGGATTGACACGTAACGGCGTACCGGCAGGCATATTCACGCTGACCACCTATTCACGCATCAGCGATCCCGCCCAGCCAATCAATTTTTATATCGAAGGCGACGGCCTGGCATGGCTTTCGCGCACGCGGCTGTCGCCGGATCCGACACCGCAGCAGGCGATCGGCTTGTCGCTGGCCGCCCTCGACCCCTCCCCTAACGTGGTTTATCTAGCCCGCCCCTGCCAGTTTGTTGATTTGAAACAGACCGCCTGCGACAGCGCCTACTGGTCCGACAAGCGCTATTCCAAGGAGGTAATCGATTCCATGAACCGGGCGGTGGATTTCTTTGTGCGTCAAACCAACGCCCGGAAAATAAATTTAATCGGCTATTCCGGCGGCGGCGCTGTGGCGGTATTGCTGGCTGCCTGCCGACACGACGTCTCTACACTTCGGACTGTGGCCGGCAACCTGGATCACGAATTTGTGAACCGCCTGCACCACGTCAGCCCGATGCCGGAATCGCTGAATCCCATTGATGTATCACTGATGCTCAGCGCATTGCCGCAGTTGCATTTCGTGGGCGCAGACGATTCCGTGATTCCACAATCCGTTGCCGAGTCATTTGTCCGCCACGCCGGTGACAGTTCCTGCATTCGGATCATTGCCGTAAAGGACGCCACACATGATTCCGGCTGGCGGGAACGATGGCCTACGCTGCTCAAGCTGCTGCCAAATTGTATTACAGGAAAAAACTAAGCATCCGTCGTCAGCATTAATTCCGCATACGTGAAGTTTGACTACAGCGATATCTTGAGGCCCACCCATCCGCCAAAGGGCACGCCGGGACTTGCCATGCGGGGATCGGTGATGCTTGAAAACGGCGGGAAGGGAACATCGTCGGGTTCGCCCAGAATGCCGAAGGTCTCATAATCGGTGTCAAAGAGATTTTCGATGCTGGCGAAAGCAGTGATGTGCTTGTTGATGACATAGTTGCCGTGGAGGTTGACGACGGCGTAGCCGTCCAGGGGCTTGAGCTGATTGGCCTCGTCGCCAAAGAGAACCTGGTCCGAGTTGTACACCACGTCGCCGCCGATGGACAGGCTCGGCGTAAGCGCGTAGTCGGCGCCCAACTTGACATTATGCTTGGGGATGCCCGGGATCCGATCGCCGGACACGACCTGGATGGTGCTGTCGGCGGCGGCATTCGGATGATTAGGGCTGCTTTCAGTGAAATTTGATTCGAATGTCGCATCGACATAGCTGTAATTGAGAAACCATCTGGCCTTGCCTTGTACACCATTGAGTCCCAGTTCGAAGCCCCGTCTGCGCGTATCACCGGCATTGGCAAAAAATCCCGTCGTGCAGGTACCGCCACCCGTGCACTGGAAGAGGATGTCGTCTATGTTGGTGGTGTGGAAGACATCGACGGTGTAATTCACGCTGCCAAATACGCTGCCGCGTACACCACCCTCAAAACTCTCTGCCACCACCTGCTTGAGGGGCGGATCGGCCACAAAGGCGTTGGGCAGGAAACAGGGCGCAGTGGGATCGGAACAGGTCAGTTCCACTGGCGTCGGCGCGCGGGAGGATTCGCTGTAGCCGCCAAAAAAGTTGACGCCGGGAATGAACTGCCAGGTGAGTCCGGCGGCGGGATTAAACCGTGAAAAAGAGTGTGACCCATTGATATCGCCGGTGCTGTCGCTGAGCGTGATCTTGGTGTCGTTGTAGCGGCCGGAAACTGAGAGAGTGAGGTCCTTGGTGATGGAAAATGCGTCCGTGAAGTATGCGGATGCGGTGCGGCTGGTGGTGCCGGCATCGCTGGCCACCGAGGGGATACTCAGTCCGCTGGCTGCGGTCGAGCGATCGGCAAGCAGCGTCGCCGCCTCCGTTGATGAATTAAAGTCACTCAGGCCGCGATCATAGCCGACGCCGGCAATGAACTGGTTGTCATGACTGAACAACGGCAACAGCAGCGTCGCCTGCAAAGTACCGCCGAAGGTTTCAGAGTCGGTGACGGTCTGGTGGAAAACCGCGTCAAAGGTTGAAGGAATGGAATTGCCATTCTGATCCAGCACCGGGTTCCCGTCATCGTCCAGCAACACCGCCGTGTTGGTATTGAAGTCGGTGGTGTCGCCGTTGGCGGTATGAGTGTCCGTGGTGCGGTAATAAATGTTGCCGGAGGTTTGGAACTTGTCAGTGAACCAGTGCGCGCCCTCCAGGTTGACCAACGTCATGTCATTTTTGGTCTGGTCGGGAGAAGTAAAGATGGATGCGCGATCGGAGGCCAGCACGGAAAGGGGTTGCACCCCGTTCCCGATGAGGTCGGTGTTTCCGTGGCTGATATGGAGATCAAGGCTGTCATTCGCGTGCCGCCAGCTCAGCGTTGTAAAGAAGTTGACAGCGTTGGAAGGCGAGGCATCGCGCCAGCCATCCTCGTTGAAATAGCGTACGTTCAGGTAGTAACCCAGCGTGCCGTTGTTGGCCCCGCTTTCCAGCGAAGTCACCACCCGCCCAAAGGAGCCGCCATAGGCTTCAAGGCTGTGGCCCGGATCGGTGAAACCGTTTTTACTTTGTATCGAGAGGGCGCCGCCGAGGGTGTTCAACCCGAACACTGGATTGGCGCCGCTGATGAGATTGATGCTGGCGATGGATGATTCCGGCAACAAATCCCAGTTGACTATGTCGCCGAACGCCTCGTTGAAACGCATGCCGTCGAGGTAGACGGAAATGCCCTGCGGCGTACCCAACAGGGGGGAGGAAGTGAAACCGCGGTACAACACGTTGGGTTGCAACGGGTTGTCCTGCGCGTCGTTGATATTGACGCTGCCCAGATTGTTGCGCGCAAAGCCGGTCAGATCCAGGTTCTGCGAGCGCTCAAGATCGGCGCTGGTAGCAGACTGGACATTGGTTGGTACCTTGTCCTTGGGAAGGCCGACGCCGTGAACTGGCGTAACTCCGACGACCTCCACTTCCGGCAGTGTTTGCGTATCGTCCGCCAGCACCGGTAACGCGTAGCCCGCGGTGCACACCATCAACACGACCAGCGTGCCGCTAGTGCAACATTTCCGTGTGAGTCCGTTTATGCCCGACAAATTCAACATGGCTGGAGCCCCCCCTCGATGCCGAACGATTGATTCCGTCGACGTTGCCGACAACCTGCAGGAATATCAGAAATTCAGTCCCCTGCCCGGAGTCACATCGCTAGAAAGCGATGGATTTCAAACGGCAACGCCTGTTATGTAGGCATGCAAGGTATTACGGCTGGCATGGAATGAATACGGCACGCGTTCCATAAAAATTGGGAATATTTCCCTTCAGCGGCAGGGCGAACCATATTTCATGCCCTTGCCGCAGCTGGATTGCAACAGGCGTGATGACCATCCCGCCGAAAATCGATTCCGCTGAGGAAGGCAACCTGAATACGCCTTCTTCAGCCCATGCCACCCCATAGCTAAAATTTCCACAACGATGGCGCCCACAATGGCGAACAGCCAAGGCAGGCCCAAGGCCAGCATTTCGAGCGTGAGTATCCCGAGATTCGAGTGCCCCATGAACCGTCATGCTGAAGCCGGTTCATGGCCCCTCCAACGGGATCATTCCCGAAGAAGCAGTGAAGGTATTTCCTGGGTTGTAGTGAAAAAATGAATGCGGTTGGAGATAACAGGCGTGATGCTACGCGGGTTTGTCGCTATGGCCCAGTGATTTACCTGGTGCGATGCGATCGCGGACAAGCTGCTTCAAATCCTTGGCCTCGGGGAAAACGCCCGCCTGCGCCTTCGAATGAACAAGTTCGCCGTCCACGCGCACCTCGAATATACCGCCGGTGCCGGGCACCAGCGTAACCCCGCCCAATTCGTCGGCGAAAGTAAACAGCAGTTCCTGCGCCAGCCACGTCGCGCGCAGGATGAAACGACACTGGCTGCAATAGATGATCTCGATGCGTGGCTTGTTCATGTCGATTTCACCTCCGCGTCCATGGCGAGGATTTGAGGTCGCAGCAACCGCAGCACCCATAGCGCCGGCCAGGCCAGTATAAAGCTCAACAGAAAATAGTTGCCCCAGCCCATGCCATCCACCATGTATCCGGCGCTGCTTCCCATGACAATGCGCCCGATGGAGGCCAGTGCCGTCAACAGTGCGAATTGCGTCGCTGAATACCGATGATCGCACAGGGCCATCAGTAATGCGGTGAAGGCGCAGGTCCCCATGCCGCTGGTCAGATTTTCCATCGTCACCACTGCCACCAGGCCCCAATAGCTCCTGCCGATGATGAGCAAGGCATAGAAACCAAGAATGGTCACCGCCTGCAAAACACCGAACATCATCAGTGCCGGATATAGCCGCCAGCGCGTCAACAAGGCGCCGGCAAACAAGGTGCCGATCAACGTGGCTGCCAGTCCCACGGCCTTGTTGATCAGGCCGACTTCCACCGTGGTGTACTGCATCTCGCGCAGCAAAAAAGTGGTGCTGAGTGCACCGGCCAGCGCATCGCCCAATTTATACAGCACGACGAACAAGAGCACCCAAGCGATCCCGGGGCGCGACAGCAACGATTCGAATGGATCGCGCAACGTCTGCGCCAGAGGATGCCGGGGTATCCGGGTCGGGGGTACCGGCGGCGCGCACCATGTCGCCAGCATGCCGATACCCATCAGAGCCGCCATCAGCAGATAAACGTTGTGCCAACCAATGTCCTCGCTCAGTATCAAGGCCAGCGCGCCGGAGGTCAGCATGGCGATGCGGTAGCCAACAGTTGTCAGGGCCGTGCCGATGCCGCGTTCGCGCGCGCCGAGCACGTCCGTGCGATAGGCGTCATAGGCCACGTCCTGCGACGCCGAGGCGAAGGCGACAAACAAAGCCAGTGCAGCAACCGGGAGCGTGCCCTGCGCCGGTGCCCAGCCCGCCATCATGGCCATGCCCGTGATCAGCGTCACCTGGCAGATCAACATCCAGCCGCGACGGCGATCCAGCCATGACGGCGCATAGGCGTCCATCCACGGCGCCCACAGAAACTTCAGCATATAGGGCAGACCCACCAGCGCAAACAGCCCGATCTGCTTGACGTCCACACCCGCCACCGTCAACCAGGCCTGTAACGTGCCGGAGGTCAATGCCAGCGGCAGCCCGGAGGCGAAACCCAGCGGCAATAAGTAACTTAAGTTCCAGCGTCTTATCATGCGAAAATGAGCATCACTTGAGAGATCTGGATCAGGCATGAATCCCCGGCGCGAGCATACACACGATGGCAGAGGAAATCGAACGCAAATTCCTGCCAAAAAATGACGGCTGGCGGCGCGCGGTGCACAAATCCACGCGCTACCACCAGGGATATCTACGCACCGGTACAGACAGCGGCTGTTCCGTGCGCGTGCGCATCGAAGGTGATGAGGCCAGGCTCAACATCAAGAGCATGACCTTGGGCGCCTCACGCGCGGAATTTGAATTCCCCATCCCGACGATGGAGGCACGGGCATTGCTGGAGATGCTATGTGCGCGGCCTTTCATCGACAAGGTGCGGCATTTCGTCGAACACCAGGGCCACACCTGGGAGATCGATGTCTTCGAGGGCGATAATGCCGGGCTCGTCGTCGCTGAAATCGAACTGAACAACCCCGATGAAACTTTTGCCAGGCCGGAATGGCTCGGGGAAGAAGTAACCGACGATCCGCGCTACTACAACGTCAATCTGGCCCAATATCCGTACAAAGACTGGCGGAAAAAATAAGTCCGCATGGATGCCGCGAAGTTTCCCGACTGCCCCGCCAGGTCAGACGTTGTCGGCAAGAAGCTCCTCCTCGGTCATGTGGTGCTTATCATGAACGGGGTGCATGATGGCGTTGCAAACCAGGGCAATCAGCAACAAACCCGCCATCAAATACATCGTGTTGTTATAGAGTTCACTGGTGGGGTCGATGGTGCCCGCGGGCGCAATCTCCATCAGTTTGGAAATGGTCACGGTATGCTGCGAGACCAGCAGCTGCAACTGGTCCACGCCGGCACCGAACTTCTGCTGGAATTTCGCCGGGTCGATGTGCGAAACCAGATCGGTTATTGCCTTGTTGACCGCGTTCTCACGCAACGATGTGATGGCAAGCGGCCCCAATACCCCGGCGGTGCTCCAGGCCGTCAAAAGCCTCCCATGAATGCCGCCGACGTATTTGGTGCCGAAAACATCGGCCAGATAGGCGGGGATGGTGGCAAAGCCGCCGCCATACATGGTGAAAATGATCATGGTTGCGGCGTAGAAATACACCAGCCAGACCGTCGACGGATTGACGCTGACATGCTGCGCGCTGTACGGGATGGAAAGATACAACACGATGCCGAGCGCAAAGAATATCCAGTAGGTGTTCTTGCGTCCGATGTAGTCAGAGGCGCTGGCCCAGAAAAACCGGCCCACCATGTTGAAGACACTGATCATGACCACGTAAGTGGCGGCGAAGGAACTGTTCACCACATTCGGCAAAGTGGTCCCGAATATCTCCGTGATCATGGTCTTGGCCACGCCCAGCACGCCGATGCCGGCGGTCACGTTGAGACACAGCACCAGCCATAACAAATAAAACTGCGGTGTCTTCAGCGCCTGATCGATGTGGACATGGTTGGAGGTCATCATTTTTTTCGTGGCTTGGTCTGGCGGCGTCCAGCCCGCCGGCTTCCAGCCCACAGCAGGGATCCGATAGGAAAACGCGGCAATCATCATGACGGTAAAGTAGATGGCGCCCAGGGTGAAAAAGGTTTGTGCGGCGCCCACCGAGCCGGTGCCGGTGACATAGACACCCTGCGGTCCCGGGACGATCATCTTGCTGATTTCGTTGGCCCCGACCACCACGACTTCCTTCAACTGCCCCGCCACTTCGGCAAAGCGCCTGCCCGCCTGCGTCACGAGCTTGACCTGATCAACGGTGCCGAGGTATTCAGGGGCCTTGTAGAACGTCTTGATGAAGTGCTCTTTGAGCGGCGCGCCGATCATTGCGCCGCCGCCGAAGCCCATGATCGCCATGCCGGTGGCCATGCCGCGGCGATCGGGAAACCAGCGGATGAGCGTGCTGACCGGCGATACATAACCCAGACCCAGGCCGCAGCCGCCAATGACCCCGTAACCGAGATAAATCAGCCACAACTGGTGGGCCAGTATCCCGAAGCCGCCGACGATATAACCCCCGCCCCAGCAGCAGGCCGCCACCACGCCGACCATGCGCGGCCCGACTTTTTCCAGCCATTTCCCGGCAAAGGCAGCCGACAGACCGAGTGACACGATGGCAACGGTGAATATCCAGACGACATCGGACAGCGACCAATCACCGGCAGCGCTGGTCACCACGCCTCTGGTCTTGATCAAGGCCGGATTGTAGATGCTCCAGGCGTAGACCGAACCAATGCATAAATGGATGGCGATGGAGGCCGGCGGGACCAGCCAGCGATTGAACCCCGGTTTCGCCACGGTGTGTTCTTTGGATAACAGACCAGCCATGTGCCCTCCCCTTGCGAATTTGTTGTTTTTTTAGTGCCTTGCGGGTATTCAGAGTGTCCAAAGTAGTGCGTCAAGTCAAGATGGGCGGGTGTATAATTAATCTGATCGTAATAATACTGTCTGGCAAACTCACATGAGCGCTCACACAACCCCGCAATTGATCGACCGTTTTGGCCGTACGGTCAGTTACGTGCGCATTTCCGTCACGGATCGATGCGATTTCCGTTGCGTGTATTGCATGGAGGAGGAAATGCAATTCCTCCCGCGGGCGCAGGTGCTGACTCTGGAGGAAATCGCCCTCGTGGGGCGGGCCTTCACGGAACTCGGCGTGCAGAAAATACGCATCACCGGTGGCGAACCGCTGGTGCGTCGCAACGTCATGACCCTGATACACGAACTGGGGGCTCTGCCCTTGCGTGAACTGGTATTGACCACCAATGGTTCCCAGCTCAGCCGCTACGCCGGCGAGTTGAAGGCCGCGAACGTCAAACGCATCAACATCAGTCTCGATTCATTACGGCCTGAACGTTTCCGTGAGATCACGCGGACCGGCGATCTTAATGCCGTGCTGGCCGGCATCGACGCGGCGCTGGAGGCCGGCTTCGAACGGCTCAAGATCAACGCCGTCATCCTGAAAAACCGCAACCACGATGAGGTCATCGATCTGACGCGTTTTGCCTGCGACAGGCTGATGGACATCAGCTTCATCGAGGAAATGCCGCTGGGCGTCAATTTTGACCATGACCGCGCCGAGGCCCATTACTCCAGTGACGAAATCCGCCGCGATCTCGAACAGGAATACACACTCTTGCCCACCGCTGAAACCACCGGTGGTCCGTCACGCTATTTCCGCCTCAAGGAGACCGGCACGCGCGTCGGCTTTATCTCGCCGCACAGCCACAACTTCTGCCATCTCTGCAACCGCGTGCGCCTGACCGCTGAAGGCCGCCTTCTGCTCTGCCTCGGCCAGGAACACTCGATCGACCTGCGCCACGTCATACGAGCGAATCCCGGCAACATGGAGATTCTCAAGCAGGCCATCCGTGATTCCATGGCCATCAAGCCCAAGGGGCACGACTTCAATCTGGCCGCGCAACCCGTCATCCTGCGCCATATGAACATGACCGGCGGCTAGCCCTGATACCGGCCGGATAGTTGGCCTAAACGCGATCCGATCACGTATTTCTGTTGCAGTTTGCGACACATCCACTATAAATCGAGCTGATTTTCGCATTTCTTGTTTATTTCCGGTCCAATCGCGCGATAATTAAGTTGATCCAGGTCAATGTCCGATGATTCAAAAAGTCATAAAAATAAAAACAGGGCGCCGGATATACCGATATTTTGACGGAATTGCTGTTTGATACCAAAAGCCAGACGGGATGCATCTCCCCGAAATTTTGCAGATGCACGAGAGATGAGTAGCAGGAGGTTTCCATGACAGCTGCACTAAAGGCATTAAGCTCCATCATTTCAAAAGAAAATATCGAGTTTCTTAAAAACCCGAAGAAGTTGTTGATAGACGGCAAATGGGTGCCCGCCGCATCGGGCGGTACTTTTGGCGTCACCAACCCGGCCACGGGCGAGGTGATTGCCCAGGTGGCCGAGGGTGACAAGGAAGACGTGAACCGCGCGGTCAAGGCCGCCCGCCGGGCCTTCGAGGACAGCGAATGGTCGCGCATGACGCCCGCCCAACGCGGCAAGGTGATCTGGCGCATCGGCGATCTGATCTCCAAGTACAACGACGAACTCGCCGAACTGGAGGCACTGGATAACGGCAAGCCTATCAGTGTCGCCAAGGCTGCGGACGTTCCCCTCTCCGCCGACATGTTCCACTACATGGCGGGCTGGGCAACCAAGATCGAGGGCAAGACCCTGCCGTTGTCAGTACTGTATACGCCGGGTGCGCGGTATCATTCCTACACGCGGCCGGAACCGGTCGGCGTGGTCGGCCAGATCATCCCCTGGAATTTTCCACTGCTGATGGCGGCGTGGAAACTGGCGCCGGTATTGGCCACCGGCTGCACCGTCGTGTTGAAGGTCGCCGAGGAAACTCCGTTGTCCGCGCTGCGTCTGGGCGAAATCATGCTGGAGGCCGGTCTGCCGGATGGCGTCGTCAACATCATCACCGGCTTCGGCGAGACCGCCGGCGCCGCGCTCGCCGGACACCCGGGCATTGAAAAAGTGGCGTTCACGGGCTCGACAGAGGTGGGCAAGCTCATCGTCAAGGCAGCGGCCCATGATCTCAAGAAAGTCACCCTCGAGCTGGGCGGCAAATCGCCCAACATTGTCCTGGCCGACGCTGATTTGGATGTCGCCATACCCGGCGCCGCCAGCGCGATCTTCTTTAATCACGGCCAATGCTGCTGCGCGGGCTCGCGCCTGTACGCGGAAAAGAAGGTGTTCGACAAGGTGGTCGAAGGCGTCGCCGAATACGCCAAAAAGATCAAGGTCGGTCCAGGCCTGGAATCCAGCACGGAAATGGGGCCCATGGTCTCAGAAACGCAGCATGAGCGCGTCGGTAGTTACCTGGAGGCAGGCCTGAAGGAAGGTGCCAAGGCCGTGGCCGGCGGCAAAAAACGCCAGGGCAAGGGCTATTTCATCGATCCCACCGTACTGGTCAATACCAAGCCCGCCATGAAAGTCATCAAGGAAGAGATATTTGGGCCGGTGGTTTGTGCCATGCCGTTCAACGGCCTCGACGCGGACATTGTCAGGCAGGCCAATGATTCGATCTATGGCCTGGCGGCGGGCGTGTGGACGCGCGATCTCAGCAAGGCGCACACGCTGGCGGCGCAACTGAAGGCCGGCACCATCTGGGTCAACTGCTACAACATCTTCGACTCAGCGCTGCCCTTTGGCGGCTACAAGCAGTCCGGCTGGGGCCGGGAGATGGGCGAGGCGGTGTTGTCCAACTATATCGAAAACAAGGCCGTCACCATCCGTTTGTAAATCCAGTCGCATTTGATGTGAGTTCAAAGGCGGGCTGCCGGCAAGCAGCCCGCCTTTTTATTCGGCGCCCCGATCCGGAAATCTGAAGTCGGTGGCCCTTCATCAATGAACGTGTCAGATTAAGCGATGAGCTTGTTCCTCGGCGTCCTGACCGGATTGGTATTGGGCCTCACCGGCGCTGGAGGATCCATCTTCGCGGTGCCGTTGCTGATGGCTGGTCTGGGTTGGACGCTCACACAAGCCGTGCCCGTTGCCCTGCTGGCGGTGGCGGCGTCCGCCGCCCTTGGTACGTACATCGCCTGGCACAAGAGCTACGTACGCTACAAGACGGCGGGTCTGATGGCGGCCGCCGGCATGCTGACCTCGCCGCTCGGCTTGAAGGCCAGCACCGCCCTGCCCCAGACAGCGCTCTCCATCTTGTTCGCGCTAGTACTTGTCGCAGTGGCAATACGAATGTTCCTGCGCGCGAGCCGCGTGCCGGAGGAAGCGGCAGTGGTGCGCGCTGCAGTGGCCGGCGACGGCAGCCACGCCCATGGACCAATCTGCCGGCTGAACGCGAACACCGGCCGCATCATCTGGACGCGGCCCTGCGCGTTGATGATTTCAGCGATCGGCCTCGTCACGGGTTTTCTCTCGGGCCTCCTGGGCGTGGGCGGCGGTTTCGTGATAGTCCCGTCCTTGCGCGCGTTCACGGAATTATCCATGCACTCGGCGGTGGCCACATCGCTGATGGCCATAGCCCTGACCAGCCTCGGCACCGTCGCAGGCGCCGTGCTGCTGGGCCGCGATTTGCCCTGGCTAATCGCAGTGCCGTTCGTAATCGGCGCCCTGCTGGGCATGACTGGCGGGCGCTGGCTGGCGCCGTACATCGCCGGTGCGCGGCTGCAAGAGGTGTTTGCCATATTGATGCTGCTGGTCGCCGCCGGCATGGCATTGCATGCCATCTCAACATGACGCCATAACAAGTTCGGTCGCGAGCCCCTTAGCTCGGTTAAAATGCGCATATCTCATGCGGGTGTTTTATGGCGCTATCACAACAAATCCGCAGTCAATTGAGCGGCCTGGTACTGGCCGGCGGGAACGCCACGCGCATGGGCGGCATGGACAAAGGACTGCTGATGCTGGCGGGCAAGCCGCTGGTTTCGCGTATCGTGCAGGCGCTGCGCACGCAGGTCGCCGATCTATTCATCAACGCCAACCGCAACCTGGAGCAATACCGGGCACTGGGTTATCCAATAATCAGTGACCTCATCGAAGGTTACCAAGGCCCGCTCGCGGGGATGGCGAGCGGTCTGCGCATTGCCAAAACCCCTTATCTGTTGACGGCCCCATGCGACTCGCCTTTCGTACCCGCTGATCTGGCGGCTCGGCTCCATGCCGGCCTCATTGACGAGAAGGCGGAGATCGCTGTCGCCGAAAATCAGGGGCGGTTGGAACCGGTGTTTGCGTTGATCGATTGCGGATTGCTGCCGTCACTGCTGAAATACCTGGACAGCGGCGAACGCAAGATTGACCGCTGGTATGCCCGGCACCGGATGGTCGCGGTGAACTTCTCCGACAATCCGCGCGCCTTCATCAATCTGAACACCCCGGAGGATCTGGCCGTCGTGGAGCAGCAAATGAAGAACTCCGACGCCATGAGGCAGGCGGGATGAAGACCACGCCATTGCTGGGCTTCGCGGCGTGGAGCGGCGCTGGCAAGACCACGCTGCTCAAGGCGCTGCTGCCGCTGCTGCGCGCGCAGAATTTGAGCATAGCCATGATTAAACATGCGCATCATGAATTCGACATCGACGTGCCCGGCAAGGACAGCTATGAATTGCGCAAGGCCGGCGCCAATCAGATGCTGGTCTGCTCAAGCAGACGCTGGGCCCTGATGGTGGAGGCTGCCACGGAACGCGAACCCAAGCTGGCCGACATGCTGCGCCATCTGCCGCGGGAGAACGCGGATCTGATTCTGGTCGAGGGATTGAAGAATGAGCCGATGGACAAGATTGAGATTCACCGCCCGGCGTTGAACAAGCCCCTCCTCTGCGCCGATGACCCCCACATTATTGCCGTCGCAAGCGACACACCGCTCACACTGCCCCGCGGACTGCCGTTATTGCCGCTCAATGAACCTGCCGTGATCGCGGATTTTATTCTGCACCGGTTTAAACTCGGCAAGCACGCCATGAAAACAGCCTCGAAATCGTCATGAGCAAAGGCGTCATTACAACTCAATCCAGTTGCGCGGATGATTACGACCCGGGTTCGCTGACCTGCGATGAAGCGCTCCGCCGCCTGCTTGCGGCAGTGTCGCCGGTGGATGGCATCGATCATGTGACTTTGCGCAATAGCCTGGGCCGCGTATTAGCGGAAGACGTCGTCTCCAACGTCAATGTCCCGGCATACGCCAACTCGGCGATGGACGGTTACGCTGTGCGCAGCGGTGATTTGCCCGTGCAGGACACGGTGCGGTTGCGTATAGCCGGCAGTTCCTATGCTGGCAAGCCCTGTTCCGCCACGGTGCAACCGGGCGAATGCGTGCGCATCACGACCGGCGCCATCCTGCCGCAGGGCGCAGATAGCGTGGTGATTCAAGAGCATGTTGAACGGCTGGGTGACAAGATCCGGGTGGGCGGCGGCCACAAGGCCGGCGACAACGTCCGCGCCGCCGGCGAAGACATTGCCGTGGGACAAACCGTGCTGAAGACCGGACGGCGGTTGACGCCGGCCGATCTGGGCCTGCTGGCCTCGCTCGGCATCGGCACCGTGCCGGTGCGGCGACGATTGAAAGTGGCGTTCCTGTCCACCGGGGATGAGTTGAAACCCGTGGGTGAGCAACTGGCGCCCGGTGAAATCCACGACAGCAACCGCCATACCCTCCACGCCATGTTGACGCGCCTGGGTGTCGAGGTCGCTGATTTCGGGATCGTGCGCGATGACCGCGCCGCCACCCGCGCTGCCTTCAAGGGCGCCGCGCGGGGACGGGATGCCGTCATCAGCAGTGGCGGTGTCTCCGTCGGTGAGGCCGACTTCGTGAAGGAAATCCTGAATGAGCAGGGAAAGATGAATTTCTGGAAAGTGGCGATGAAGCCGGGCCGGCCGCTCACCTTCGGACAGCTAGGTGATGCCGTGTTTTTCGGCCTGCCTGGAAATCCGGTATCGGTGATGGTGACGTTCTACCAGTTCGTGCAGCCCGCGTTGCGCAAGATGATGGGCGAGGCGCCGCATGCACCGCTGCTGTTGAAAGCCGTCACACGATCGCGGCTCAAGAAGAAACCCGGCCGGGTGGAATTTCAGCGCGCGATGCTGGAATGCGATGAAAACGGCAGGCTCTCCGTCAGCACCACGGGCATGCAGGGCTCCGGCATCCTCACCTCCATGTCGCAGGCCAACTGCTTCATCATCCTGCCGATGGACAGCGGCAATATCGAAGCCGGTGCATTGGTCGATGTGCAACCTTTCGATGGTTTGATCTAATTTACGTCTCAGCCAGCCTCTCTATCGAGCAAAAGGCGCTTGCGCTCGATGCCCCAGCGATAGCCGGACAATGCGCCGTCGTTCCGCACCACGCGATGGCAGGGGATGGCCACCGCCAGCGTGTTCGCGGCGCAGGCCTGCGCCACGGCCCGGACCGATTTCGGCCTGCCGATCCGCCTGGCAATCTCCGAGTAGCTCGCCGTTTTGCCTGCCGGTATTGTTCTGAGCGCCTGCCACACGCGCTGTTGAAACGCAGTTCCACGCACGTCGAGCGGCAGGTCGAGTCCCCGCTGCGGCGCCTCGACGAGGCCCACAATTTTGGCGACGAGTCGCTCGAACCCCTTGTCGCCGCCGATCAGGTTGGCGCGCGGAAATTTGTCCTGCAAGTCACGCACAAGCTTATCGGGGTTATCACCCAGAAAAATGGCGCAGACGCCGCGCACACTGCAGGCCACAAGGATGGAGCCGAGCGAGCATTCGCCGATGGCGAAGCGTATCTCCGTGTTGGCGCCGCCGGCCCGGTAGTCCCTCGGCGTCATACCCAGCATATGCGTGGCAGTCGCATAGAACCGGCCGCTGGAGACGAAGCCCGCGTCATAAATTGCGTCGGTCACTGTTGCATTCCTTCCCAATCTGTCGCGAATACGTTTCTGGCGGTGGGCCATCGCATAGGCCTTGGGCGTCACGCCAGTCACCGCCTTGAAAATCCGGTGGAAATGGTAGGGGCTGAGCCCGGCGGCCTTGGCGAGTTCATCCAGTTTGGGCGATTTTTCCGCGGCTTCGATGAGACGACATGCCCTGGCCACCGCCGCCGTATATTGCGCATGGAGCGCAGGTTGATCCGGTTTGCAGCGTTTGCAGGGTCGGAAGCCCGCTGCTTCGGCCTCGGCGCATGTCCTGTGAAAACGCACGTTCATTCGCTTGGGCAGACGCGCCGGACACGACGGCCGGCAATACACGCCCGTCGTTTTCACGGAATAATAAAACCCGCCGTCGAAAGAGCGGTCTTTTGCGACCACCGCGGCCCAGCGCGGATCATCGCCGGCGGGCGCCTTCCTACGAGCTGGTTTTTGAATCATCCGGGGCATGTTGAAGCGTCAAGTGTATTTCAGTACCTGAAATGAAGAATACCCCCGGCCTCACTCGGCCGCACTCCCGATTCTTGCTCTCAAATCAATCCCGGCGGCTGTTTCCGGGGTAATAGTGGCGGGTCACAGTGCTGATAGACTATCTCGATTATGGGACTGCGCATCCGCACCAAACTGCTGTTGCTGCTGCTGGCGATCGCGCTGGTGCCACTGACCGTGATCGGCTGGCTGGACTACCGTGCATTACGGTCGCTCGGTATCGATCTGGCCGCTCAAAGCCAGAAGGCGCTGACCGAACGGGCGCAACAAGAACTGTCCCAGACCACCGTCAGCGACGCACTGCTCATCCAGCGCCAGCGCGAGATCCTGGAGTTGCTGATCCGGGATCAGGCCCGTGAGGTCGAAACCCGGCTGGCGCTGCCGCCCACGGGCATTCCCGGGACCCCGGATCGCGTGATCTTCGACACCGATTTGGATGCCGGGAAGGTGCCGCCGGACAGAACCGAGCCCATGCCTGGAGCAAACGGTGGCGCCATGCCCATCACCTACAAGTCGCAGATTTTTCGCATCCCGCCGGGCGGCGCCGTGTCGGAATTCCGGGGCGACATCAACCGGCTGGTCTCAATGAGCGACGTTTACCGCGAAATCTACGCCTCGCACAACGACGTGATCCTCCGGCACTACACCACCCTGCAATCGGGATTGCATTCGGTTTATCCGGGGCGCGGGGGCTATCCCGCCGATTATGATCCGCGGACCCGCCCCTGGTATCAGCATCAATTGCAGACGCCGGGGCTGGCATGGAGTCCGCCGCTCGTCGACGTCGTCAGCGGCGAAGTCACGCTGGGCCTGTCCATGCCCGTTCGCGCCCCCGACGGTAATTTCGCCGGCGTCACCGCCATGGACATCTCGCTCCAAGGCCTGTTCTCGCGCGTACCCCTGCCCTCCGGCTGGGCGGCGGAAAGCAACGCCTTCGTGGTGGTTGCCGATCATGACCCCGGCGACGGACAGCACGCGCTAAAGGTGCTGGCCAGACAGAGCTACGAAACCGCCGCCCGCGACTGGCATACCGTCCTGTCCACGGAATGGCTGACGCCCGAACCGGCCTCGGCCGGCGCCCGGTTGATAACCGATACCGGCGCGCATCGCGCCGGCATGATCAAGGCGCTTTATCGGGGCGTCGAATCGTTGTGGGCCTATCGCCCGCTCGAAGATGACGGCAGCATTTTAGTGCTGATCGTGCCTTATGCCCGCGCCATCGAACATGCCGAGTCTGTGCATGCAATGGCCCTCGACGCCACCGCGCAACAATTGAAAACCACGGCGGCCATCGCCGTACTGGCGGCGGCGTTGGTCGTGCTGGTGGCTCTGCTCAGCGCCCGCACGGTGACGCGCCCTCTGCATCATCTGGTCGATGTCATCAACCGCGTCACCCGCGGCGACCTCAAGGCGCGGGCGCGACTGGACACGGGAGACGAGTGGCAGCGCCTGGCCGAGGGTTTCAACACCATGGTGCCCCAACTACAGGAACTCCTGCAGTTGAACCAGTCACTGCAACTGGCGCGCGAGGTGCAGCAGAATCTGATCCCGCAATCGCCGCCCCGCTCCACGCATTTCGACATCGCCGGCCGCACGATCTATTGCGAGGAAACCGGCGGGGATTATTACGACTTTCTGGATTTGAGCGAATCCCGCATCGGCGTGGTCATCGGCGATGTCTCCGGACACGGCATCAGTTCCGCCCTGGTGATGACGGCGATTCGGGCCTTGCTGCACGGCTACACTCAACAGGGCCTGCCCCTGGCAACGCTTATGAGCGCCATCAACACCCAACTGGCCAAAGACATGCCGTCGGGCCGATTCATGACGCTGTTTTACCTGATCGCGGACGCGGGGGAACGGACTTGCCGCTGGGTCAGCGCCGGTCACGACCCGGCAATTTTCTACTGTGCCGCCACGGGTGCCTTCCACGAACTTGTGGGGCAGGACATCCCCATTGGCGTGGAGTCATACTGGAATTATCGGGAATCCATCCGGCCTGATATTGCAGATGGTAGTTTGCTGTTTTTCGGCACTGATGGTGTCTGGGAGACGCGCAACAGCGCCGATGAGACTTATGGCAAGGAACGCATCCGCAACCTGCTCCGCGCTCATGCCAGGGAAAGCGCCGAGGAGATCTGCACAGCCCTCATTGCCGATTTGCAGACGTTCCGCGGTGCTCAAGCACAACTCGATGACTTAACCGTGGTCGTGCTGAAAGTAAAAGCCTTCAAAAGTTAATGCCGAGAGGCTGATAACCAAAGATGGCGTTCAAATGATGTAAAAACGCATGGCCGCCCTCGCTCTGCCAGGTCTCGGTCACACGCTTGTCGACCCGCTCATATTCCTGCAATAACTCCGGAACACTTCGAACAGAATCGGGACTGGGCGCGTAACGATCGACGAGCGAAAGCCAGGTCTGGCTTGCGCCCATCGCAAAATACGGCCAGCTTTCATTGAGATCATGGCTCCAGATGGGATCGCCCGTCGCCCCGATGTCCGTCTTCAGTGTACCGTGCACGTCATCCACCACCAGTTCCTTCACCACGCCCGCCTGTTGCAGATCAGCAAGCAACGGTTGCGATTGCAGATCCCTGAAAATCGCCGCGGCCACGCGGGCAGGTGCATAGAATATGAAGCGGAAACGATGGCCGGCTTCATCGCGGGCCGCCCGCCGGTGAATGCGCCACAAACTGATCGCCGCGTGAAAACGGTTCAACTCCGGCTCGACGAGCCGATGCGCAAGCAAGTCGTCGACATAAAAACGCGGCTGCGTGTTTTCCGGCCAGTCCACCGTGAAATAGGCAATCCACCAGGCCGGCGTTTGATTTTCGGGCGTGACGACCGTCATTTCCTGCTCCGGCGGGACAGCGGGCTTGACGCCCTGGCCGCAACCAGACAACAGCAGGCAAAACGCCGACAACCACCACAATACATGGCGCATCCCCGATCTCAGCCCGGCGTATTGCATTTCACCCAGCGGCTGCCAGCCTCGAGCTGTTCCTTCTTCCAGAGCGGCGCGCGCGATTTGAGGTCCTCGATCAGAAACCGGCAGGCCGCGAAAGCGTCCGCGCGGTGCGCCGACCAGGCGGCCACCAACACGATCGGATCGCCCGGCTTGAGATCGCCCACGCGATGCAGAATCAGGGCGTCGTTGATCGGCCAGCGCTGCATGGCCTCCTCGGCGATGCGGGTGAGATGTTTTTCCGTCATGCCCGGATAATGCTCAAGATGCATCGCCTGCACGCTGTCATCGCCGCTCAGATCGCGCGTCGCGCCGACGAATACGGCGGTGGCGCCATAAGCGCCTGCCGCCAGCACCTGCTTTTCATAGGCGGCCACTTCCACCCAGGGATCAAAAGGCTTCGTCCGTACTTCGATTTTCATGGGGCTCAGCCTCCCGTCACCGGTGGGAAAAAAGCCACCTCATCGCCATCGGCCAGCGGTTTCCGCCGCTCGGCATATTCCTTGTTGATCGCGACCAGCGTATTCGGCGGCATCGGAACGCCGCCGGTCACCTGGGCCCAAGCCTGTTCGGCCGTGGCGCCGGCAGATGCGTCCACGTCAACTTCACGCCGGCCGAACTGTTCCGCCAGGCTCGCCAATAGCTTTACCTTTATACGCACGCGCCTATTCTACGCCCCTGCCACTTTTCATGAGAAAGCCTTATTCTAAATAATCCCAAGGAATCTCTTCATGCCCAAACTGACTCATCTGAACAAGAAAGGCGAGGCGCGCATGGTGGACGTGTCGGCCAAGGCCGTCACCCATCGCGTGGCCGTGGCCGAGGGGTGCATCCGCATGAAGGCCGCAACCCTGCGCCGCGTTCAGACTGCCGGACACAAGAAGGGCGACGTGCTGGCGGTGGCGCGCGTGGCCGGCATCATGGCCGCCAAGCAGACCTCGGAGCTAATCCCGTTGTGCCATCCGTTGTCGCTGACGCGGGTGGAAATCGAATTGACGCCGGAGAAGAAAAAGAATGCCGTGCATTGCCGCGCTTCCGTCGAGACGGATGGCAAGACCGGCGTGGAGATGGAGGCCCTGCTGGCCGTGGAAATCGCGCTGCTCACGATCTACGACATGTGCAAGGCGGTTGACCGCGGCATGACGATTAACGGCGTGCGCCTGCTGGAGAAATCCGGCGGTCGCAGCGGCATCTGGCGCCGCCGAAAAAACTAAAGGCAAAACCGTTCGTGCTGAGGTATCGAAGCACGAACGAAATAACGCGAACATGGCGTCCGCCCTTCTATACATCAGGGCGAACGGTTGTTTGAAACAAATTTACGGCTTGAAAATGTTAGTGGCCGTCGGTCCGACGCCGGATTCCTGATAGATCACTTCGCCATCCTTGGCCCAGAGATAATGTTCTACATTAGCTGGCGCGACAAAGACCGAGCCCGCCGGTACCGCGACCATTTTGTCTTCAGCAAAACTTTTGCCGAATCCGACGTACAAAGTACCCGACAGAACAGTGGTGTTGCGCTCATCGGGATGGGTATGGAGAGGAACATGGGTGCCTCGAGCCAGCTTGACGCGCAACAGGTAAAGTCCGGCGCCCTTTTCCGAACCCAGCATCCAGGTTGCTCGCAGTCCCGGCACGGCTGGTGGACTGATCCATTGCTGCTTTTCCGGCGAAATCGGCTTGGGTTTGAGACTCCGATCAGCCGCCAGGACAGGCCCGAGACAAAACAATAACAAAACGATGGTTGTAAACCGCTTCACGTTCCGCCTGCTTGATGTTTGGTCATGTGCTCGCCGGATTGTGTATGCTCCCGCCGTCCGTCATACCAAATGTCGAGCATATCGCGGCGCTTGAAGGCGTCCAGACCGCCGGCAGCGAGATCAAGAAATTGTTGGAGAAATTCACGGCCTGAATACATTTGAAACTTGCGGCTGGAGGTTATGACCGGTTCCGGCAACATCACAAAGCGCCCCTGTTTCTTCAACGCCATGCTCAAGTGTATCTCCTCGCTGGCGTAATATTGTTCGTCATATCCGCCCACCGCCTCGAATGCATCGCGCCTTGCGAACATGAAACAGCCGCAGGCCAGATCGAACTGCCGCATGGTGCCGGCAATCAGTCCCGCCAATGCCCTTCCCCACAACGGTGCCTTTTGATCCATTTGCAACCGCGCCCCGCCACCGACCGCACCATCACGAATGGCAGCGAGTGCGGCGATCAATGTGTTCGCAGGTAATAAGGTGTCAGCATCGACAAAGATCAGAACATCTCCACGAGTAGCGCGCGCGCCGGCATTGCGAACCGCGGAAATCTTGCGTAGATGAACAGGTACAATCGTTGCGCCAAACGAGCGGGCTATTTCCGCCGTCCGATCCGTCGAGGCATCATCGACAACTATCACCTCGTAGGGCTCGCCGGCTGCACCAGCTGATGCCAGCACCGTGCGCAGGCATTGCCCGATGTGAGCCTCCTCATTGTATGCTGGAATCACAAACGACAGCACCGAACCTCCTGTGTTTGGAAATAACGCTCAGCGGCAGCGCAAAGCTGTCCGCTGCATGCTGTTGTTGGGCAGTTCGATCCCGAAGCTATACGTTCTTTAGCAACGGAACCCGGGAGGTCCTCGCATCGTGCCGGCTGATATGAGCGCTTCATCTTGCGAACGGTAGCGTAAACAGAAAGATCGCAGCGCTCACTAGAACGACCAGTGGCCCTGCCGGGAATCCCGTTACCTGGGACAGGACGATCCCAAGAACAGCCGACCCTGCGCCGATGGCCGTCGCCCCCAGGGTGTATCGTTTCAAGGTACTGCCGAAGTTGCGTGCCGCGGACGGGGGGATCGCCACCAATGCTGCGGTCAGCAGGCCACCCACCATCTTCACCCCAAGCGCGACAATCACGGCGATTAAGAATAGATACAGCAAGTTATACTGCCTAACGTTGATTCCCTCGGCGGCGGCGAGTTCCTCCGAGATGTTCCCGAGAACCATCTGCGGGTAAGCTCGTCTGAGCGTCAGCATTATGGCGAGCGATGCGACGACGGACAGCGCCGCATTGCCGAAGTTGACCTTCGAGATGTCGCCGATCAGTGCAGTTTCGGCCTGTTCCATGGGTAGACATAGGAACGCGATCGCCACACCGGAAGCGAAGACGAGCGCAGTCAGGGCTTCCATCGGCAGTTTCGTCTTCATCTCGAGCAGCCAGATGAGGACGACACCGAGAATCACGAAAGGGAATGCTCCGACTGAAACGTCGAAGCCCCAGAGGAGCGCCAGCGCGATCCCAGGCAGCGTCAGGTGCCCCAGCGGACCGGCAACGAGCGCCATCCTGCGGCTTAGCATCAAGGTACCGAGGTATCCAGCTGCACCGCCGATGAATACTCCCGAAATCAGGCTGAGGAGGAATGTGCTCATGCGCCTCTACTCGTGTTTATGTTCGTAGAACTTCACCTCAGTCCCATACAGCCGCTGAAGGTTCTCTGGTGTGAGCGTCGAGAGAGGCGGCCCCATGCAGACGAGTTGTCGGTTCAGACAAAGCACCATGGACGAAAGTCTGTGGACCACGGCCAGATCGTGCGTGACGATCAGCATAGTCAGGTTCCGTTCGTGCTGGAGCCGCGCGAGAAGCCCATAGACAGTCTCTTCACCGCCGATATCGATACCCGTCGTTGGTTCGTCGAATAGGAGGACTTCAGGGTCTTTGGCGAGGGCCCAGGCAATGAGGATCCGCTGGAATTGACCGGAAGAGAAGTCGCTGATCCGTTTTTTTCCTAGCTCCGCCCCGAGCCCGACAGTATGGAGCATTGCGCCGACATCGGACCCACCGTTCTGCCTCAGTGCGAAAAAATCCGCCACGCTGAGGGGGATGTTCCTGATATAGGGTAAACGCTGAGGGACATAACCGATGCGCATGCCCTTCTTCCATGTGATCACTCCCTCGTACGGCAATGTCCCGAGAAGGGCGCGGAGGAGCATGGTCTTTCCCGCGCCGTTCGGACCGAGAATCGTCACAACCTCTCCCCGTCGCACAGTGAAGGATAGATTCGTGAGGACTACCTGATCCTCAACGGTCACCCTCAGGTCAGAGACCTGGAGTATTCGTTCATCAACATGTACCATCGTCGCGACCAGGTACTGCTCCTGAAGGTCCTTCCCATACGGGAACACGGACCACCATAGGCTACCAAACTTGTTATAGGGTGCGGATTTGCTCCATAACATGACCCATTGCCGTCGACCACGGCACGGTCTGCTTAGTCGTATTTGAGGTATTTGAAGCGCGGGTCGTCGGGCGTGCCTTCGAGTGCCGTGCCCTCCTCCTTGCCCGGCTGCCACTGGATCACTTCCTCGATCTTCTTTGCGAGTTGGAAGTCCTTTTCGGTCACGCCCTTGGCGGCGTGGTTCATCAGCTTTACGATCACGAAGGCATACGAGACTGTCATATCGGGATGATGAAACGCGGCCTCGCAAAGATGACCGACGGTGTTGACCACCATCAGCGTGCCCTTCCAACTGTGGGTTTTGTATTTGCGGCGGATCCAGCCGTCCTCGTAATACCAGTGCGGCAATTCTTCCTTGAGCCGCGCCTTGATTTCATCCTCGCTATACACTTCGTCCGCTGTTTTCTTCCGCCACTGTGTCATATCGTTACCCTCCTGCCAGCATTCTTCGATCTGTTGGCGTTTCAACATTTAAGCTGTCGCGAATTTGTCTGATTTTTTCCGCATCCAGGGTTTCGGTTCTGCGCCCATCACCACATAGCGCACCACGAAACCCCAAGTAGTCCGGCGCCAGAGCCAGTAACGATTGAATATCCTCCAACCGCAAACTGCCTGCCAGACCGCAATATAAACCCGCTTCGCGCGCCCGCGCCACAAAGCCGGCCAGTGCGCGATCGGGAATAAGCTGGCGGAGACTCCCGCGTTCCTTGGCAGCGGTATCCACCATCACTCCGTGCAAACCCGCTTCGGCTACATCGTTGATATAAAGAAAGGAATCCACATCGGCAAATATCACCGCCACAATTCGTAAACCGTCACCCGACAAATCCCGCAGTGCCGATAATAGATGCATGCGTTGTTCGAGATTGAACAATCCAACCTTGATGATATTCGCACCCAATTCTGCCAGCCGCTGCACCGCCGCGACGGCGTGTGTAGTGTCCAACTCATCGCCAATGGTTGCGCTTATCGGCACCCGTCCGTCGATGAACTTGACCACCGAGCGCGCGACCTCTTCGGATACCGCTCCCAAGGCGCCGGCATCCGGTTCCTTGAGATCGATGATGTCGGCGCCGTGTTCGAGCGCGATGCGCGCCTCGAACAGGGAACGCACGCTGGCAAGCAAGGCCGTCATGCCGTGGTCTCCCATGTATCGCTGTTGTTTTTACGATGCGCGTCTATGGCCTCCAGCAGCCAGCCCCACGCGAGCTTTTCCCGCTCGCCCGCGGTCTTCTCAATGGCGATGGCGAGGTATTGCAATTCCTGATCGATCTTTTTTTGCGGCAGCATGTGCAACCGGCTGACCAGTATGGCCGCCTCCAGCACCGCCGCCTGCGCACGGTTGAATCCCTTGAACGGCGCGTGCGTTTCCTGGTGCACCACCCGGCAATAAAAACGCGGGCGCTCGGGGTCTTCTTTTATTCTCTCCACTTCACACTCCAGATGCGCCAGCGCATTGGCCAGCCGCGTGCCCTGGACACGTTCCACCGGTATGGTGGGCCAGTCCCGCCGGCCGGTGAGGCAGCCGGCAATGATGGAGACGTCATCCGTCATATTGACGACGACACAGCGCGTGGCTTCGAGATTGTCCAGCGTCGCCGAAGGACGAAAGGGCGCGAGCACAACCAGCCCCTCGTTCTCGCGCATGCCCATGGGAGCGATGTGCGGAATGCCCTGCGGACTACGGGTGATGACCACGGTTTCGTAGATCATTTGGCCGTACTCTTTTTAACTCGCGATTTTTTGACCCGCTTCTTCAAGGTCTCGCCTTCCGGTTTGTAGGCATGCAGATCGCTCGGCGCGGCCTTCTTCTCGGGCGGCACCGCGCAACCCCACGACAGCTCTTCATCCTGCGTGTAACGTTTGCCCAGTTGCCAGGCGATTTGCGCCTTGGCCAGTTCCACGCCCATGTAAAACGCATGCGGCGCATCATCCTTCAGCAGCTGCAATCGCGAAAACAAGGCAAACGGATCGCCGGCCACTTCCAGCCCATCGCGATTATATACGTGGATGCCCGCCTCCGTGACCTGCACGCGGTAACTGGGATCGCGCACCAGCGCCGCCATCTCGTTGATCTCCTCCGTCGTGTACGGAAAGGGCTTGCGCTCATGCACCGCCAGCAATGCCGCATCGTAGCCGCGCGGCAGGCTGCCGTCTTCGCGCGCGGCGAACAGAATCCGCCGCATGTGATCCAGCTCGCGCACACAGGCGCGGGCATGCGGGCTGACCTGAGTCGTCAACAGGTGCGTGATGCGCAGCTCGGACATGATCCCGAGCAGCACCGCATTGATGCCGGAGGTATCGGCATCCGTGAGCTCCGACAGATTGCCCACGCCCATCATGATCTCGGTATCGGGATAACGTTCGCGCAGGGCGTGGTAGCGCACAATGGACGCGGTCAATCCAAAATGGATGGGGTCGAGAATGCTGTCGACGATGTAGCGGCGGCCCTTCGCCTCCAACGCGTCCATGGCGCGATAGAGGGAGTCCATGTCACCCATCTGCTCGGGGATCAGCACGGGCGTCGATTCCACCTCATCGGTCAGCGCCAGCGTGCTTTCCTTGAGGCTCAACAGATAATCCGCGCCTGCGCCGCCGCCGCGCCGCAACTCGTCCGGCTCGATGGAATCGACGCTGACCCGATGGCCGGCCCCGCGCAGGGCGCGCACGGCGTCCTCCAGATGTGGAAACGGCGTGCTGGGCAGGCAGCCGATGTCGATGATGTCCGCGCCATCGCTGCAATAACTCTCGGCGCGTCTTAATATTTCATCAACGCTGATTTGCGGCGCATCGACGATCTCGGCGAATATCTGCATATCGTGGCGGCTCAAATCGCGGGGTTTGCCGCCACTCCCAAAGTAAGCCGGCAAATCCTTGAGGTCAACCGGCCCGCGTTCGACCGGCACGCCCAGCATGGCGCTGACTTTTCCCAAGTCGCCGGTGCACAGGCCCGGCACCATGATCTTCGTGGCGCCGCGGATGTCGGTAAGGCGCCGCAGGATCATGTCCGCCGTCATCAACGCCGCCACGCTGACGCCGATGTTGAGAATCTCATAAGTGAAGGGCGTCGGCGCGAGGCCTTGCATCACCCGCCGCAGGCTGTTTTCAGCGAGCTTGCCGGTCAGAAATAGCAAATGGTCGGCCATATTCCGGCACACGTTAGCATAGGTCCGCGCGGCTGCACCCGATCAGGAATCTCCGCGAAAGGCGGAGATTGCCGTGGCACAGGGATGTGCCACCGTTTTCAACGGCGGTAAGCCGTTGAAAATCGGAGGCCGGCAAAAACCGCGCTTTTTGCCGGCCGAACTCTGAGAAGTCCAGGATGGACTTATTCAGGGCGCTCCTACAAGACGGGACGAATACCGGTCAAGGTCTTTGCCGATATGCTGCGCGCCTGCGCGACGAAGCCCTTCACGTAAGGGATATCCGCATCCTCCCGCCGACAGCCGGCATGCAGCGTCGCCCATACGCCCTTGCGGCTGAGCCGGCTGCTGCTCACATATCCGGCCTGCAAATATTTATCCACCGCCCAGCTGGGCAGGGCGGCTACGCCGCGGCCGCTGGCGACCAGTTGCACGATCACAGAGGTCAGTTCGGCCGTGCGCCGCGCCGCCGGCCGCACGCGCGCGGGATTGAGGAAGGCGCGGTAGAGATCGAGCCTGTCCTCGTTCACAGGATAAGTAATGACCGTTTCATCGCGCAGGTCCGCGGGCTCGATGAACTTGCGCGCGGCAAGCGGGTGATTGTTGGCCATGATCAGCACCGACTGATAGCGAAACAGGCGGACAAAGCGCAGGCGCGGATGATTTTCCGGGTCGGAAGTAATGACGAGATCGACGCTGCCGTCGAGCAGGGCGGGCAGCGGATTGAAGCTGTGCGAAAGCGACAAGTCCAGCTCAACCTCGGGCCAGCGCTCCCGGTAGGCGTCCATCGACGGCAGCAGCCAATCGATGCAACTGTGACAGTCGATGGCGATGTACAGCCGGCCGGCGGCGCCGCCCGCCAGGCGCTTGCCTTCGCGTTCGGCGCGCTCCACCTCCGGCAGCACCCGTTCGGCCAGCGCCAGGAAATGCCTGCCCAGTGGAGTGAACATCACCGGCCGGCTCTTGCGGACGAAGAGCGTGCCGCCGCAACGGTCTTCCAGCGCCTTGATTTGATGCGACAGCGCCGACTGGGTGAGATGCAGCCGTTCTGCGGCCTGCGCCACCCCGCCGCTGTCGCGGATGGCAGCAAGGCTCTGCAAGTGACGGATTTCGAGAAACATGGTGTATGAAAATAATTCATCTTAAATAAAAATACAAATCATTTGATTCATGTACAGAGCCACCCGATACTTCCCGCCCGCATATTCAAGCAGATGGAGAATCGAACATGAGCACGGGACATATTCTGGGCTTTCCCCGCATCGGGCCGGGGCGGGAACTGAAATGGGCGCTGGAATCCTATTGGCGGGGCGAAGGCGGCATTGAGGATTTACTGGCGGTGGGGCGCAACTTGCGGCGCCTGTCATGGCAATGGCAGCGCGAGGCCGGCCTTGATTTCGTCTGCGTCGGCGATTTCTCCTATTACGATCATGTCCTCGATATGTCCGCGCTGCTTGGCGTGGTGCCGGAGCGTTTTGGCCGGGAAACAGGCGAAATCGGCCTGGACACGGTATTCCACATGGCGCGCGGCCGCGCGCAGGGCCGCCCGGATGTCGCCGCCTGCGAAATGACCAAATGGTTCGACACGAATTACCACTACATCGTCCCGGAATTTCGTGCCGATCGGACCTTTCATATCGGTAACACGCGGCTGTTCGATGAGGTGCGCGAAGCCTGTGAACTGGGTCATCGTCCCAAACCGGTGCTGGTCGGGCCGCTGACCTATCTCTGGCTCGGCAAGCTGGCGACGGGCGGCGACAGGCTGCCCCTGCTCGAAAACCTGCTGCCCGCATATCGGGAAATTCTGCAGCGGCTGGCCGCGGCCGGCGCTGAGTGGGTGCAGCTTGATGAGCCCATCCTGGCGCTGGATCTGCCGCCTGCATGGCTCAACGCCTTCGAACGCGGCTATCACGTCCTGCGTTCGACGCCCGTCAAGATTCTGCTTGCCACCTATTTCGGCGCCCTGGATGACAACACCAGCGTCGCCACCGCCCTGCCGGTCGCCGGCCTGCACATTGATCTGGTCAGAGCGCCGCTTCAATTGATCCCCATCCTCGATCGCATCGGCGATTACAAAATTCTGTCGCTGGGCTTGATCGACGGCCGCAATGTGTGGCGAGCAGATCTCAATGCGGCGCTTGACCTCGCCCGCCAGGCGCAAGAGCGTTTGGGCGAGCGTTTGTGGCTGGCGTCCAGCTGTTCGTTATTGCATGTGCCGCTGGATGTAAATCCGGAATCTGGACTTGACCCGGAAATACGCTCATGGATTGCCTTCGCGCGGCA
Source organism: Gammaproteobacteria bacterium (assembly GCA_035501935.1). Classification (NCBI taxonomy): domain Bacteria; kingdom Pseudomonadati; phylum Pseudomonadota; class Gammaproteobacteria; species Gammaproteobacteria bacterium. The sequence goes on from DATJVC010000025.1 coordinate 117,920, forward strand.
AAAACTAAAGGAAGTGACAGCCATAAAACGCGCCATTGATGAAGACCGGCAAACTGTTTCCGCTGAATTTGACGCAGCCGCGGATGCAATAAAATCACGTCGCGACTCGATCAAGACCCGCAACCCGGAGGTGCGGGCCAAAATGGCCCGTATGGATGCCGGGTGGGGCCAGCGTCATGGCACATACGCCACACGCCGCAGGCGCCAGCAGGCGCGCTTGCGACTGCCGCTGTTTCCGACGACCACGATCGGATCATTCCCGCAGACCGCCGAGATCCGCGGCTGGCGGAAGCGGCATCGGGAAGGCTTGTTGAGCGAAAACGATTATCGTCAGCGCTTGCGCGAAGAAATACGCAAAGTTGTGGCCGCGCAGGAACGCTATGGACTTGACGTGCTGGTGCATGGCGAACCGGAACGCGGCGACATGGTGGAATATTTTGGCGGACAATTCGACGGTATTGCCGTGACCGCGCAGGGTTGGGTGCAGAGTTACGGTTCGCGCTGCGTCAAACCGCCAATCATCCATGGCGACATCAGCCGGCCGCGTCCCATGACCGTGGCATGGTCGGCCTACGCGCAATCGCTTACTTCGAAGCCAATGAAGGGAATGCTCACCGGGCCGGTGACACTGTTGCAATGGTCGTTCGTTCGCGACGATCAGCCGCGAGCGGAGACCGTATTGCAACTGGCATTGACGCTGCGTGACGAGGTGCATGACCTGGAGCAGGCCGGGCTGCCCATCATTCAGATCGATGAACCGGCGTTCCGGGAAGGATTGCCCCTGCGTCATCGCGAGCAAAAGGCCTACCTCTCATGGGCCGTCTTCGCCTTCCGCGTGGCCAGTGGCGGCGCCAGCGATGACACGCAGATCCACACCCACATGTGCTACAGCGAGTTCAACGACATTCTGCACGCGATTGTCGACCTGGATGCCGACGTCATCACCATCGAAACGGCCCGCTCGCGCATGGAACTGCTCAACGCCTTTGCCGATCGCCGCTATGCGCGCGGCATCGGTCCCGGGGTTTACGACATCCATTCGCCGCGCGCCGTGCCGAGCGGCGAGATGCAGGAACTGGCTGGGCGCGCATTGGCGCATATCGCTGCCGAGGATCTCTGGATCAACCCTGATTGCGGCTTGAAGACGCGAACTTGGGAAGAAGTCGAAGCCGCGCTCACCAACATGGTCGAGTGCGCACGGACGCTCCGGCAGACGCTGGCCACAAAGAAACAGGCAGCGAGGGCAGCCGGGTAGTCATGGATCGGTTATAAATAACCATCTGATATGATTCTGATCATCCATAACACTTGGCCACAAATACGATTATTCGCCAGAAAATTAATTAACTTACTGAAATATATTTATTTATTTTTATTGGCACACGCGATGCATAGTTTAGAGCGTGTCCAAAGTAGTATCTTGGGACACAAGGGTGGAAATGAGGTGCCTAGGTCAACAAGCCTTGTTTCCGTTGATATCGACAACCTTAACTAAGGAGACAGATCATGAAATGGGAAACCCCTGCTTTCAGTGATGTCCGCTTCGGCTTCGAAGTGACGATGTACATCAGCAACCGTTAATTCGGTCGCAGTCGGGGACCGTCAAACGACGGTCCCTGGTTTTAAACTCAAGCCCTGTAAGGGTGGTGTCATTTGACCGCCGTTACGGGGCTTAAGTTTTGGACACGGAGTAAAATCAGAACCTACGGTCACGATTCGGGCAGATCATGCACATACACGTACTCGGTTCAGGCGCCGGTGGTGGGTTCCCGCAGTGGAACTGCAATCACCCCATCAGCCGTCGCGCCCGCAACAAGGAGACCAACGCCAACCCGCGCACGCAGTCGTCGATCGCGGTCAGCGCCGACGGCCGTGACTGGTTTCTGTTCAATGCCTCGCCCGATCTGCGACAGCAAATCAACGACAACGCCATTTTGCATCCCGATCCCAAACAAGGTCCGCGGCACAGCCCGATCAAGGGCGTGGTGGTCACCAACGCCGACGTGGACCACATCACCGGCCTGCTCACCTTGCGCGAATCGCAACCGCTGCGTCTCTACGGCACCCGCCGGGTCATGGGTATTCTGGGGACCAATGCGGTCTTCAATGTTCTCAATCCAGAATTCGTGAAACGTGAAACGATCACCTTGAATCAACCCACGGAACTCCAGCACCCGGACGGCAGGACCTCCGGCATCGTGGTCGTCCCCTTCTCCGTGCCTGGCAAGATTGCCTTGTGGCTGGAGGACGCCACCAAAGGCGCCAACTTCGGTTCGGTGGAGGAAGACACCATTGCGCTGGAGGTGCGCGACACCAAGGGACAAACCCGGTTCTTCTACATCCCCGGCTGCGCCTCCATGCCGCCGGAACTTTCCAAACGCCTGCGGGGCGCGCCGCTCGTGCTTTTCGACGGTACGTTGTGGACGGACGATGAAATGATCAAGGGCAGGGTCGGCACCAAGACCGGCAAACGCATGGGCCACATGAGCGTGAATGAACCCGATGGCACCATCGCCGCCTTCAAGGACCTCGGCGTCAAGCGTAAAATTTTCATCCATATCAATACAACCAATCCCATCCTGCTCGAAGACAGCGCGGAACGTAAGGCCTGCGCCGCGGCCGGCTGGGAAGTCGCCTACGACGGAATGGACATCAACTTATGACGGTCACTACCTATAAACCCGCCTATCTGCTTCCCAGACCCAAGGACAGCAAGCCCTGGTCGCGCGCGGAGTTCGAACAGAAGCTGCGCGACAAGGAGAAGTATTACCACATCAACCACGAATTCCATCTGCTGATGAATTCGGGAAAGCTCGATAAAGCCGCCATTCAGGGTTGGACCGCCAACCGCTTCTACTATCAGATCATCATCCCGGTGAAGGACGCCGCCATCATGGCCAACTGCCCGCACCGCGACATACGCCGCTCGTGGGTGCAGCGCATCATCGATCACGACGGCACGCAGGGGAATGAAGGCGGCATCGAGGCCTGGCTGCAACTGGGCGAGGCGGTGGGCCTGACCCGCGAGGAATTGTATTCGCAGGAGCATGTGCTTCCGGGCGTGCGGTTTGCCATCGACGCCTATATCAACTTCGCCCGCCAGGCGTCCTGGCAGGAGGCCGCCTGCTCATCGCTTACGGAATTGTTCGCGCCGAAGATCCACCAGAAGCGCCTCGACAAATGGCCGGAGTATTACCCCTGGATCGAACCCAAGGGCTACGCCTACTTCCGCAAGCGCCTGTCAGAGGCCCGCCGCGACGTCGAGCATGGCCTGCAAATCACTCTGGATTACTTCAATACCCGCGAGTTGCAGGAAAAGGCATTGAACATTTTGCAGTTGAAACTGGACGTATTGTGGACCATGCTCGACTGCATGTGGATGGCGTATCTTGAAAAGAAGCCGCCTTACCACAATGTAAAGGATTGAGATGGAGATTAAAGCCACCACCAGGATTTACAGTGCCGCCACCGTCCCGCAGGTTGCACCGACCAAACGCTTGCAGTGGGAGGAGGCGCAGAATTGCTGGGTCATCCTCTACCCGGAGGGCATGATCAAGCTGAACAGCAGTTCCGCCGAGATTATGAAGCGCATCGACGGCAAACGTAGTATTGCCGAAATTATTGCTGATCTGAAAAAGGCATACCCCGGCGTCGAACTCGACAACGACGTGTATGCCTTTATGGAGGTTGCTCATGAGCAACAGTGGATTCGTCCCAAACCTGCCCAATAAACCGCTCTGGCTGCTGGCCGAGCTGACCTACGCCTGTCCGTTGCAGTGTCCCTACTGCTCGAATCCCATCGAGTTCGCCAAGATCAAGAACGAATTGTCGACCGATGACTGGAAGCGGGTGCTGCGCGAGGCGCGCAAGATGGGCGCGGCGCAACTGGGTCTTTCCGGCGGCGAGCCGCTGGTGCGTCAGGACCTGGAGGAAATCATCGCCGAGGCGCGGCAACTGGGCTTTTACACCAACCTCATCACCTCCGGCCTCGGCATGGACGAAAAACGCATCAAGGCCTTCCGCGAAGCCGGACTCGATCATATTCAAGTGAGTTTCCAAGCCAGTACCGAGGAGATGAACAACTACATCGCCGGCACCGACGCCTTCCAGCACAAGATTGAAATGGCGCGACTGGTGAAGAAATACGAGTACCCCATGGTGCTCTGCTTCGTGCTGCACCGCCAGAACATCGATCAAATCAGTGGCGTGCTCGATCTCGCCATCAAGCTGGATGCCGATTACGTCGAACTGGCGACCACCCAGTACTACGGCTGGGCCTTCCACAACCGCGAGCAACTGCTGCCGACGCGCGAACAATTGGCGCGCGCCGAACCCATCGCTCACGAATATCAGGAAAGGCTGAAGGGCAAGATGCGCATTTTCTACGTCGTGCCCGACTACTACGAAGTGCGCCCGAAGGCGTGCATGAACGGCTGGGGTGCTGTATTTCTCACCATCGCCCCGGACGGCACCGCCCTGCCCTGCCACGCCGCGCGGCAACTGCCCGGCATGGAGTTCCCGAATGTTCGCAACCACAGCATCGAGTGGATCTGGAACCAGTCGCCGGACTTCAACAAGTTCCGGGGTTTCGAGTGGATGAAGGAACCCTGCCGGTCCTGTCCGGAGAAGACCAAGGATTTCGGCGGCTGCCGCTGCCAGGCCTATATGCTGACCGGCGATGCCGCCAATGCCGACCCGGTGTGCGACAAGTCCTACCACCATCATCTGATCACCGAAGTCATTGACCGGGTGGAGCGGATCGCCGCCGGCAAGGAAGCTGCACCAAGACCGATCGTTTTCCGCAACCCCAGGACTTCCAAGGCCCTTTCAGCCGGCAAGCCCGCCGAAAAACCCACGGTGCCGGCCTGATGCGCTAATATATTTATTGATTCGGATCAATTCTCGACAGGTGCTTTTTGCTATAAGAAATACACGGTTCATAATGCTGGTGAAGGGGTGTGCATATGCTGGCAGCCAACACAGGCAAACACTTATTGCTGCGGCTGGCAAACAGAATTTCTGCGCCGGTCATCCTCGAACTTTGGGACGGCGACCGAATCCCCCTCTCCAATAATCCTGCAGTCGTATTCAAGCTCACGTCTCCCGCGGCGCTGCGCTATGTGCTCAAGCCCAGCTTGAGCACGTTGGGCGAGGCCTTCGTCGAGGGATATATCGACATCGAAGGCGCGTTGTGCGACATCATCCGCGCCGGCGAGCAGATGGCGCGCGGCGTGGACAACAGGCAGTGGCGGAACGTATTGCGCCATCTGTACCCGCACACCCGCAACAGCGACAGCGAAGTGGTCAGTTATCACTACGACGTTTCCAACGATTTTTATGCGCTGTGGCTCGACCGGAACATGGTTTATTCCTGTGCCTATTATCAGACCGGTGAGGAAGACATCCATACCGCACAGGAGCAAAAGCTGGAGCACATCTGCCGCAAACTGCGGTTGAAGCCCGGCGATCGGTTGCTGGACATCGGTTGTGGCTGGGGCGGGTTGATTCGCTGGGCGGCAAAACATCACGGCGTGCAAGCCACCGGGATTACCCTGAGCGAAAATCAGTTCAGCTATGCCCGCGAACGGATTGAGCGGGAAGGCCTGAGCGGGCATTGCACGGTTCTAAAGCAGGATTACCGCGACATAGAGGGTGAAGCGCGCTTCGACAAGATTGTCAGCGTGGGCATGTTCGAGCACGTGGGCTTGAAAAACCTGCCGCTGTATTTCGCCACGGCCCACCGCCTGCTGGCCGACGGCGGCATCTTCCTCAACCACGGCATCACGGCCATGGACCCCGATAGCCGTGCCGTGGGACTCGGCGCTGGCGACTTCATCGAGCGCTACGTCTTCCCTCACGGCGAATTGCCGCACCTGACCCTGGCCGTCGACATCATGTCGCGGCAGGGCTTCGAGGTTGTGGACGTGGAATCGCTACGCCGGCATTACGCGCGGACCCTCACGCAGTGGACGGAACGGCTGGAGGCCCGGCGCGAGGCGGCGCTGCTCCATGCCGGCCAGAAACGCTATCGCATCTGGCAGCTGTACCTCGCCGGCTGCGCGCATGCCTTCGAGCGGCGGTGGATTTCCATTCATCAGGTCCTGGCAACAAAGAATTCAAACCCCGCCACGTTCACCCTGCCGTGGACGCGCGCGGACTTATACCACTAACATCGCACCTGACACGTGAAACGAATGATGCGGAAATTCCGCAGAGAAGTCCTCTGATTAAAGATAAAAAGCAGGGTGCCGGCATGAGAAATGAAATCGACCTCATGACCGCGCAAATGCGATTCACAGACGAGGAAATGGCCCGTCGCAAGAAATTGCTGGGCTTCGGCCCCAAGGACATCAAGCTGCTGGTGAAGTGCGAACCGTGCATCCGCAAAAACGCCGGCCGCATCGTCGACCAATTCTACAAAATGCAGCTGTCGCACAAGGAGGTGGCCCGGATCATCGACAAACCCGACATCCTGCGGCGATTGAAGCGCGCCCAGCGCGCTTACATCCTCGCGCTCTTCGCGGGCCGCTATGACCGTGATTACGTGAACAACCGCCTGCGGATCGGTTTCGTGCACAAGCACGTGGGCGTGGAACCCAAACTCTACCTGGCGGCCGTCATCACCCTGCAATCCCTGCTGGCCCGGGCCATCCATGAGAATCAAGACGCCGCCGGCGCGGCACGCGCGGTCGAGGCGCTGGAGAAGGTGATCTTCTTCGACACCACGCTGATATTCGACACCTACATACGCGGCCTGGTCAGCGAAGTGGAAAGCACCCACCACGCGTTGAGGCACTACGCCCACGAACTGGAAGCCAAGACGCGCGAATTTGAGGAGTTGTCGAGGCGCGACAGCCTGACCAATCTGTACAACATGCGCTCGTTGTACGACTTCCTGAAACGCGACTTGAGCCTGGCGAAACGCAATCACCAGCCCCTCTCGGTCGGCTTCATGGACATAGACAATTTCAAGCGCATCAACGATGAGCGCGGACACGGCGGTGGCGATGAAGTTCTGAGACAAATGGCCCGCTCCATCACCGCAAACCTGCGGGAAGGCGACGTGGCCTGCCGTTACGGCGGTGATGAGTTCTGCGTCATCCTGCCCAATTGCGATGCCGCGGATGCCGAACAGGTGTTAAAACGCATCTCCGCGGATTTCACCCTGCAAGCGGGCAATGTGACCGTCAGCATCGGGATCATGCAGACCGGACCCGAGAGCTATCAGGATATTGACGACCTGCTGAATCAGGCCGACGTTAAAATGTACCGGGCCAAGAGAGGCGCCGGTTCGAAAATAAAAACATAGGGGTGCGTTGCGTGCGCAGGCCGGATTTATCCGCGGCCCGCCCAAATTTTTGGTCAAATCAGGCGGACTTCCACAGGAAATTCACCAAATTCCCCGGTGTCCGGAACGTTTTATCCCCATCACCCGGTATTAAGCATGGTCCACGCCTTCAACCAGTCGGCATTGCTTGTTTCCGCGTAATGTTTACATCATGGGACTGGCGATATAATCGGTTCGCACATCCACGACGCGACCACCATGCCAGAATCAGAGGCCATGACACCGGAACCCGCCGCGCCGTCGGCGGAGACCAGCCACGGTGCCCGGCCGCGTTGGCTGAGGCCCGTTGGGGCCGTGGTCGTCCTTTCCGCCCTGGCCGCGAGCCTGCTGGGCCTGGCCCGTTCATGGCACACGATCTCCACGGACGATGCCTACGTCAATGGCCATGTGACCTTCGTCGCCCCGCGCGTTGCCGGACAGGTCCAGCGCGTGCTGGTGGACGACAACAATCATGTGCATCAGGGAGACCTGCTCGTCCAGCTCGATCCCGAACCCTACCAGGTGCAGGTCCATGTCGCCGAGGCCGCCGTCGAGGCGGCGCAGGCGGATCTCGTCGCCGCCCAGGCCCAGACCCGTGGCATTGCCGGTGAAATGCGAAGCTTGCGTTTCAGTCTGGAGCACGCCATAGAAGATGTGGACAACCAGGTGGCGTTGCTGCGTTCAAAAATCGCGGTCATGCAGTCGCAGAAGGCCTCGTTGGCCAAGGCCCAGGCCGATTTTGATCGCGCGCAGCCGCTCACCAAAACCGGGGTCATGTCGAAACAGGAATTCGACGTTCACAAGGAAGCACTGGAAGTGGCGAAGGCGAAGCTGGAGGAGGCCCTGCAAGGCGTGTATCAGGTGCGTGCTGCACTCGGCCTGCCGGCGAAACCGGAATCGGGCGATGACCTCGCCCAGGTGCCCCCCGATCTGGACCAGACCTTTTCCTCGGTCCGGCAGGCGCAAATGAGCCTGGTAGAGGCGGCTGCGAAGATGGGCGTCACCGATTCATTCAGCAAATCCCCCAGGCAAATGGTCGCTGATTTCTACAAACGCGACCCGCAGGGCGACATCGATCGCATCTACGCGCAGCTGCTCAAGGACGCGCCGCCCATGAAGCAGGCCGAAGCCAAGCTGGCCGAGGCGCAGCGCAACCTGGACCAAGCCAGACTGAACCTGCGCTACTGCGACGTGACGGCGGAGATCGACGGCGTCGTCACGCGGCGCAACGTGAATCCCGGCAATAACGTCGTCGCCGGCCAGACCCTGATGGCGGTCCGCTCGCTCAAGGAAATCTGGGTCGATGCCAATTTCAAGGAGACCCAGCTGGGGGATTTGCGCATCGGCCAGCCGGTGGACCTGGACGTGGACATGTACGGCGGCCGGCAGCACTTCAAGGGCCGCGTCTCCGGCTTCACCATGGGCACGGGCTCGACGCTGGCACTGTTGCCCGCTGAAAACGCCACCGGCAATTTCGTCAAAGTGGTGCAGCGGCTGCCGGTACGCATTGACCTGCTGGATTACGACCCGGATAAACTGCCGCTGTTCATCGGCCTGTCCGTTACGCCTTATGTTCACACCCAGGAGGAACCGACCGGCCCGGATGCAGGCAGGATGTTGCAGTCCTACCCACCGTCGGCGCCCCCAACCGCCGTGCAGGAGACGCACCCATAACTTCCGCTGTAGCCGCGCTTCCTTTGGAACGCCGCGCGGTCAGTCCCTGGCTGGTCGCGGTGGCGGTGGTCATACCCACCTTCATGGAGGTGCTGGACACCACCATCGCCAACGTCGCGCTGCGCTACATCGCCGGCGGCCTGTCGTCACCGGCCAGCGACAGCGAGTGGGTCATCACCAGTTATCTGGCGGCCAACGCGATCATCCTGCCGATTTCCGGATGGCTGGGGAAGCGGCTGGGTCGCAGAAATTATTTCCTGCTGTCGATCGCCGTCTTCACCATCGCCTCCGCGCTGTGCGGCATGGCCGCGAGCCTTTCCATGCTGATCCTGTCCCGCATACTTCAGGGACTGGCAGGCGGCGGATTGCAGCCGTCGAGCCAGGGCATCCTGCTGGATGCGTTCCCGCAGGAGAAACAAGGAACGGCGATGACCATCTTCGGCATCGCGGCGTTGCTCGCGCCCGTGGTGGGTCCGACCTTGGGTGGTTACCTCACCGATAACGTCGGCTGGCGCTGGATCTTCTACATCAATGTGCCGATTGGATTGCTGGCCTTCCTTATGTGCCGCGCCACGGTGAAGGATCCGGACTACCTCAAGGCCGAGCGCGCCGGCATGCGTAAACGGCACCAGCCTTTCGATACGCTGGGCCTGTGCCTGCTGAGCGTAACCATGGTCTGCTGGGAGATCGTGCTGAGCAAGGGACAGGAATGGGACTGGCTGGGTGATCCGTTCTTCCGCGTGCAGACTCTCATGATCCTGTTCGCGCTCTGCCTGTCGGCGCTGATCCACCGCGAGATGCGGATAGCCGATCCGCTCATCAATTTCCGCACGCTGGCCGACGGCAACTTCCGCTCCTGTTGCATCATCATTTTCTGCGCCTATGGCCTGCTCTACGCCAACAGCACCACGCTCCCGGCGCTGCTGCAAACGCTGTTCGGCTACGACGCCACGACCTCGGGACTGGTGCTGTCGCCATCGGGCGTTTTCGCGGTTATCGTGATGGCCTGCGCCGGCGCGCTATTGGGACGCGGCACTGATGCGCGTTATTTGATGACGGCGGGGCTGCTCACCCTAGCCTTCGGAAACTTCTGGATGTCGCGGATGAATCTGGAAATCAGCCCGCAATACGTCGTCTGGCCGCGGGTGCTCGTGATCATGGGCCTGTCGATGATATTCGCCCCGCTGAACGTGGCCGCGTTCCTGCACATTCCCAAGGAAATGCGCGGCGCTGCCGTCGGCCTGCTCGCCCTTTTGCGCAACGAGGGCGGGAGCGTGGGTACTTCGGTCGCCCAGACCATACACGAGCGCCGCGAGCAATTCCACACGCTGCGGCTCAATGAACACCTTGATTCATTCAATCCGGCAGTCAACCAGCTCATCAACCAGGGCCAGACCTTCTTTCAGCAATACACTGCTGATACGCCCCAGTCGAAACAGATGACCCTGCAAGCGCTGGCAAATCTGCGGGACACGCAGGCTGCATCGCTTGCCTACTTCGACATCTTCGGTATTTCAGCCGTGCTGGCGGTGCTGCTGGTCCTCTTGATCCTGCCCATGACCCGCTCGGTGGCGGAAAAAGGCGCCCATACCGCCGCCGAATAACCCGAGCCATGCCCACGACCTGTCCAAAATGCGGCCATGTCCGATCGACCGCCGATAATGTCCCGGACTGGCAGTGTCCGAAATGCGGCATCGCCTACGCGAAATATCAGGCACGTCTGGAAGACGCGCCTGTAAATCCTCCGGTCACGGTCGAACAAAAAACGACGCGGAGATTGACGCTCAATGACGTCATCCTGATTTGCGTCGGGATCCTGCTGGTAATGCTGGTGATCCAGGGAATGCGGAAATCCATCTTCATCACCAATGTCCTGCTGCTGGTGCCCTTCTTCATGTGTATGGTGCCGGCGATCTCCAGCACCTTCGGTGATGGACTCTATTACTGGAACCGCAATCGGGCAACCTTCGATCTATACGATTCTGATGCGCACCCCATGTTGTTCAGATTACAGCAGGTGTTCTACTATATCTGCGCCGTCATCTTCGCCATATTCTTTTTCAAGTTCTAACGCGAGATCTTCATGGCGTGCCCCCTATCAATACCAGAAGGAACGTACCGCCCTAACCCTTGCCAGGAAACAGTGAAATATCCGGTGGCGGAATAAATTGATCGATGCGATCGCAGGCTTCCTTGTAGCCCAGGCTGCACGCGCGGAGGATGTATCTGTAGGCCCTGCGCTCGTTTGCTTCGACGCCCGTGCCATCCCGATACATCACCGCCATCTTGGCGCAGGCAAGCGGCTGGCCGTTGAGACATTCGGCATCCGTCAGGTCATGGAGATTCCGGCATCCATTCCTGAGCCCCCTTTTGCACGCCTGTTCCCAGAATGCGAAGCTGCGCCCGGGGTGCATTGCGCCGAGATGGTGTGTCGACAGAAGCCCGGCAAAGACCGCCATCCACACCCCCATGTAGGCCGCATTGCGTTGCTTCGGCGCGTACCCCACCAGCCACTCCGATAGCGACGCCAGCGGATGGCCGCGCGCCACACGGTCCAGCATGCGCACACTGAGATTCAAAAACGGGACCGGCAACAGCTTGTCATAAAACGGCGGCACATTCGTCACGTCGAGCAGCCAGAACAGGGCCATCACACTCGCGCCGTACAGGGCGCCGAATATCACCTTGCCGACATCGGTGCGCGGGGACGTGGCCGGATCGGTGACCAGGAGATGCATGCCGAGAAATACCGCAATCGGGATATCGGAGGTGAAAAAGAAATACACCCCCGTTGCCGCGTACCAGACAGCACCGAGCAGCAACAACGATATCGCCGCCGATACCGTCACCAGCGTCACTCCGAACAGATGCTGCACGATGAGCCCGACGAGGAAAATCCAAAGATAAATATGTTCCGGGTAGTTGAGCGTGTTGGCGATGTCGTTGCCCCAGCTGACGCCGGTATGGCGGGTGAAGATGAGAATGGTGGAGGCAATGAACAGCGATAAAGCCGACGGATTGAAAATATGCGCCGGGCGGCCATCCCGTCTCCACGTCACGAATTGTTTGCCCAGCACGCCAACCGCCACCATGACAAACTGCCATGCATACCAGTCGTCTTTGAACCAAAGAAACAGATTGGTACTGAAGATGATGGGGAAGGCCCCGAATCCCAGCTGCCAGTCCTTGCCGCGCAGCCAGGCGATAAGGGCCTCGAGAACGTACACAAACACGATTTGCGAAACAATAAGTACAAATTCTTCGTACACTGGGTGCCAATACCAGCCCCAGTAAATGAAAATGCTTGAATGAACCATCGCCTGGACATAGTGCGACGGTCGCAACAGCACACTGAATCTGGGGGTGCGGCGCCCGCTGAGGACGAGCGTGACCACAATGCCGTACAGCGCCGCCAGGATGGCGGTGATATCGGCAAACACGGCGGACAGTTCCGTGCTGCCGGCAATGCGTGGGAACAGTGTCAGTGATGCGAACAGCGCGATCAGCAGCGCCGGCACCCACAATATGTGTCGATCATCACCCGCGGATATTGGCAATGCAGCGGTGGCCGTGGTCATTGTTCGTGTGGTAACCAAGCGGGGGCTGGGGCCATTCATTACCTCTTGGGCACGGTCGGCAGGGTGCGGGTGGCGACGGCAACCTCCCGCAGGAAGCACAGCAGGCCGCCGATCAAGGCCAGCATGGCGGCGATGAAGAGTCCCGCGATGATGCTGGAGATATTGACGGTCAAAAAGGAATCGAGAAACAACACGGCGACCACGCTGCTGATGAGCAGCGCGCACAGCGTGCAGAGAATGATGGCCCAGTGCACCAGCCGCGCCCGCTGCGAGAGCCTCGCCAGCTCCACATGAAGCTGCGCTTTTCTATCTTCATCGGCCTCGGGCAAGGTGGACTCCAGCACGCGAAAGCGATCGACGATTCTCCCGAGGCGATTGGTGACGACGTTCAGCATGCCGGCCACGCCCGCCAGCAGGAACACCGGCGCCACGGAAAGCTGGATGACGTGGGAGATGGTGGAAACGGCGCTATCCGGCTGCATATGATTACACCGGCGGCGGATTGCGTTCGGTGAAGGTGGACCGCTGGTGCCAGTACGGATATGGCAGCGTGACCGCGCTCGCCGCATCGAGACGCGCCACATGATCGGCCGTCAGGTTCCAGCCGATCGCGCCCAGATTCTGCCGCAGTTGCTCCTCGTTGCGCGCGCCGATCACGACCGTGGACACGGTTGGCCGTTGCAACAGCCAGTTGAGGGCAATCTGCGGGATGGTCTTGCCGGTCTCCTTCGCGATCCCGTCCATCGCGTCAACGACCCGGAACAGGTACTCGTCGTCGACGTGCGGCCCGATGTCGGCGGTCTTGTGCAGGCGGCTGACCTTCGGCAGCGGCCGGCCGCGGCGGACCTTGCCGGTGAGCCGGCCCCAACCGAGCGGACTCCAGACCACCGCGCCCACGCCCTGATCGAGGCCGAGCGGCATCAGCTCCCACTCGTAGTCGCGGCCTATCAATGAGTAGTAGGTCTGGTTGGCGACGTAACGTGCGTAGCCGTAGCGCTCGGCGACGCCCAGCGATTTCATCAGGTGCCAGCCGGAGAAGTTGGAAACGCCGAGGTAGCGGATCTTGCCGGCGCGCACGAGGTCGTCCAGCGTGGACAGCGTTTCCTCGACCGGCGTCATGGCGTCAAAACCATGCAACTGGAAGAGATCGATGTAGTCGGTGCCCAGCCGCTTCAGCGCCCCTTCGCAAGCTGCGATCAGGTGATGGCGCGAGGAGCCGACTTCGTTCGACGCCTCGCCGGAGCGGAAAGTCGCCTTGGTCGAAATGAGCACGCGGTCGCGCCGGCCCTTGATGGCCTCGCCCAGGATCGATTCAGCGGCGCCGGCGGAATAGATGTCGGCGCTGTCGAACATCGTGAGCCCGGCATCGAGGCAGATATCGACCAGACGCCGCGCCCCGGCGACGTCGGTATTGCCCCAGGCGGCGAAGAGCTCGCCCTTGCCGCCGAAGGTGCCGGTACCGAAGCTCAGGATGGGGACCGTAAAACCGGAATTACCAAGCCGTCGATATTCCATGCGAACCTCCAGATTCCTGAAAACGCATTCTCATGATGCTGCGTGTAATGTGGCCCATGTTACATCAGCGGCCTGGCGGTTGGCCTTGACGTCATGGACGCGGAAGATGCGCACGCCGGCGACGACGCCGAGTGCGGTCGTGGCGCAGGTGGCGGCCACCAGATCGCACGGCTCCGCGCCGGCACAGATGGAACCCATGAACTTCTTCCGGCTGGCGCCGAGCAGGATCGGATGTCCGCTGGCGGTGAAACGATCGAGATGTTTCAGCAATGTCAGGTTGTGCTCCTTGGTTTTGCCGAAGCCGATGCCCGGATCGAGGATGATCATGTCCTTGGGCACGCCGCGCCGTTTCGCCTCGGCCGCCCGCTCCAGCAAAATAATCCTCACTTCCTCGACCACGTTGCCGTAGCGCGGATTGTCCTGCATGGTCTCCGGCGTTCCCTGCATGTGCATGAGCACGATGGGCGCATGCCGCGCGGCGGCCAGCTCCAGCATCCCCGGCTCCGCGCCCGCCTCTATGTCGTTAATCATGCTGGCACCGGCCTCCAGCGCCGTCTGCGCGACTTCGGGCAGGGTGGTGTCGATGCTGACGATCATCGACGGCAGTTCCCTGCGGATGCTGCGGATGATTTCCTGCGTGCGATTGATTTGCTCGTGCGCGCCCACGCGCTCCGCGCCCGGACGGGTGGACTCGCCGCCCACGTCGATGATGTCCGCGCCCTCCACCGCCATCCGCCGCGCCTGTGCCAGCGCGCTGTCCGGCGAGGCAAAGCTTCCGCCATCCGAAAAACTGTCCGGCGTAACGTTGAGTATGCCCATGATCAATGGGCGGGGGTCGCGCAGCCGCTCGGGCAGTATCGTCACAATGCCGCCGCAAGTTTGTCGGTGGCCGTGACCAGCGCGTCGATCACCGGCGGTTCACTGGCGAGGTGGCCGGCGTCGCGCAGGATGACCAGTTCGGAATGCGGCAGCACCCGGTGCAGCGACCACGATGCCTCCACCGTGCAGGTGAGGTCGGCGCGGCCGTGGATCAGCGTTGTCTGCACGCGCGGAAGTTTGTTCGCATCGCGCAGGATCTGATTGGGCTCAATGAAGTAGCGATGCCGCGCATAGTGGCTTTCAATCAGCACGTCGTTCAGCATGCGCTGCTCGTCCTCCGGCGTCTTCGGCAGGGTCGGCCCTTCCGGCAGGCGATAGGTCACGACCCGCCCCGTCCATTCCGTCCAGGCACGCGCCGCTGCCAGCCGCACGGCGGGGTCATTGCTGCGCACGCGCCGGTAGCAGGTTTCGATCATGTCGGACTGTCCGTCCGGCGGGAAGGCGCGCATCACCTCCTGCCAGTAGTCCGGAAAAATCAGATTGAGGCCGTTCTTGAAAAACCAGTCCATATCCGCCTGCCTCGCAAGAAAGGTTCCGCGCAGGATCATTGCCAGCACGCGATCCGGATGCGTCTGCGCGTAGATGAGCGCCAGCGTGGAACCCCAGGAGCCGCCGAACAACACCCAGCGGCCTATGCCCAGATGAGTGCGTATGCGCTCCAGATCGACCACTAGATCGTGGGTGGTGTTGGCTTCCGTGCGGCCCTGCGGCCTTGAACGGCCGCACCCGCGCTGATCGAAAAGTACGATGCGATAGCGCGCCGGATCGAAGAACTGGCGGTGATAGGCCTTGCAGCCCGAACCGGGACCGCCATGCAGGAATACGACCGGGATCCCCTCCGGCGTGCCACACTCCTCGACGTATAAAACGTGCTCGTCGTCCACGGGCAACGAATAGACCCGCGGATCCGCGATCTCCGGGTACAACGTGCGCATTCCCCTTCCCCCCATTCAATCCGCAAAGGCCCGCGTGAGCGGGCCGTTGCGTGATTATAAACGGAAAAATCCCCCGCGCTTTTGCGCCGCCCCCTCGATAAAGGGGGCCGGCAGGGGCGAAGCGTCCGGCGGGGGGATTTCGATTTACTGCGGGGTATTCTCGATGATTTCGATATGGGTGAAATGGAAGGCTTCCTTCAACTGGCCGGCCACGTGCTCCGCATCGGGCCGTGTGGCGAAGCCCGGCATCACGACTTCGCGCCAGTCTGCGCCGCCGCGACGGCGTGGCTGCGCGGCCGAGGTGTAACCGGCTTCCGTCAATTGCCTGACGATGGCCTCTGCCGAGGCCGCATATCGATATTGCGCCACGCGCAACGCGTAATGACCGCCGGCGAGCAAGATGCCCTGACCTTTCTGCAACTCGGTCTCTTGCGCCCATCGCTTCAGGTCATCCGGATTGACCGGACCGATCGGCAACGCCGGCTGCCCCCTGGGCGCCATGAACAGGCTCATCGGAGCGGACATGGTCTGCTCCGGCTCGCCCTCGCGCTGGATGGTGATTTTACCTTCGAGCAGCACGGCGAAGTCCCGATCCGGCTGGGCCTTGCCCCAGACGTCCGTGCCGCGTATGCCGATGGTGATCGTGGCGATGCGGGCGGTAATGTCGCGCTGGCGGTGCTTGCCCAGTGCGGAGGTGGTAAAGCGGAACGCGCCCTTCAAAACCTCCAGCACGCCCTTGTATATGCCCTGCGCATCCGCAGGCGGTTGCAACGTGCCCAACTGCAGATCGGCGTTTTCGCCCAGCTTGACGTGGCTGCCTTCCTCGAGCGACAGCAGAACGCGCGCGCCGGCGCCGGTGTGCAGCTGATCGCTGCCCTTCAACTCCATGCCGGGTCGCAGAGCTGAGCGCGCACCATCACGCTCCAGCCAGGCCGGCATCTGCAATCCTTCGACCACCGCCGCGGGCGCCGCCAATAATATTGACGGCAGCAGGGCCAAAACCACAAACATCAACCACCGGCGCATATTCCCCCTCCGTTTCACTTTCAGAGATGACTGGATGCCTTAGATACGCAGGCAGAATACGACCGGTGCTATTGAAGACGCCAATCCGTGAAGCCCGTCACATCGGGGCGTGTTTGTCTTCGTCATTGCCCGCGGTGCGCAGCTTGTCCAGCCACCACTGCGCCTGCTCGCGGCTGCTTTTGTCCTTTAGCGCCTGACTCAAGGCGTGCTCGGCCGCAGCCTGATCCCGGATATGCACGGCGGCGATACCCCACTGTAGGTAAGCCGTCCCTGATTCTTTCAAGCCGGGCAGGCGCGTCGCCTCCCGGAACATCTCCGCGGCCTTCGGCCACTGTTCCAGATCGAAATAAATCTGCCCCAGACGGAAACAGGCTTCTGCATCGGCATTGATCGCGATCAGTTTTTGCAGCGCCTCCGCCGCCTTGGCCTTTTCCTGCGCCAGCAGCCAGCTGTCCGCCAGCAGATTCAGTCGTTCGGCATTCTGCGTCAAATGACCTGCATTCATTGCCTGCTCCAGCAGCGTGGCGGCACGCTGTGGCAGTTGCTGCGCCAGGTACAGCCGCGCGAGATTTTCGATGCCCGCCTCATCGAGTCCGCCGCGCGCGTGCAGCAGTTCCAACGTTACCACCGCCTTGCCGTCCTGCCCGGCCTGCTGGTACGCCGCCGCCAGTTGCAGCCAGTAATCGTTTTTGTCGGGGAAGAGGCGGGCCAGCTGTTCCAGCACACGCGCCGCGGCGGTGTAGTCCTTGAGCTGGATATGGCAGGCCGCCAGCAGTTGAAGCCATTGTTCGCCGGCGTTTCCCGTATCCTTGGCCAGCGATTCGGCGTGCGGGATCGCCGATTTGCAATCGCCGGCATGGTAGTACCCAACCGCCGCCAGCGCGTGGGCATTCTGCGGCGGCGCGGGCTCCGTCTTGAGCCACGTCTCCAGGTAATTGAGTCCGTCGCGATACTTGCCATCGTGGATCAGGATTTGCGCCAGATTGTAATCAAGGTCATGGGTCGCGGCCGCCGGCAACGCATTGCGCTGCAAGGCCTCCCTGAAGGCCTGCGCGGCGCCGGAGTAATCCTCCGCCGCGCTGTAGGCGTAGCCCAGCACCTGATAGCTCACCGCGGCGTCATAGGACTTGTCCTGAATCGAAGGCAGCAGCGCCTTGATCTTGTCGATGGCGGCGGCGGACTTCTTCTCCTTGATCAGGCCTTGCGCCTCAATGAGCACGTCATGGGTATTCTGCGACAGCGCCGGCTTGTCCTCCGCGGCCAGCGCGGCGACACCCCAAAGCAACAAAAAAACTGCCCAACGCATCGCTAACGCCCGCGCAGCGTGAATTTGACGACCTGGCGGGCGCGGCGTTCGACCGGCCTGCCGTCCACCACCTTCGGATTGAACTTCCATTTCAATATGGCATTCAGCACCGCTTCATTGAAAACCTCCGGCGGGTCGGCGGTCACCACGCGTGGATCCTTGACGCCACCGTCGGTGGTAATGGTGAATTCGACGGTGACGCTGCCCTCGATGCCGGCGCGCTGGGCGCGCGGCGGATACAAGGGCGGCGAACGGTAGGTGGGCACGGCGGTGACGTCGATCTCCGGCGCGCCCGTCGCCGGCGCTATTGCGGCGGCCGGCTGCTCAACGGGCACCGCCGGTACTCCGGCTGCGCCGATCTGCGGCACGCCTGTGATCTGCAGCGGAATGTCGCTCAAGGCGGGCTGCGGGACTTGCAACGCCGGCGCGGTCGGCGGCGCCAGCTTTTGCGCAGCGCTTTGCGGCGGCGGTGGAGGCTCTTTGGGCGGTGGACGGTCGGGCAGTTTCTGCGGCCGCGTTACGGACAATGGTTCCGGCGCGCGCTCCAGCCGGATGAATTCGATCTGGCTGATGTCGTCCTGCAGCTTGTGCGCCGGGCGGCCACCGCCAACCATGTGGATGACGAACAGAAACAGCAACGCGTTGACGGCAATCGCCAGCAGTACGCTCAAGGGATAGCGTGCGCCGACGAAATTCAACGCGTCGTCTCCGGCTTGGTTGCGGCGATGGATACGTTGACCACGCCCGCCAGCCGCACTTGATCCAGCACCTGCACGGTCGAGCCCGTGCTGGCGTCGCGATCAGCGAGGATAATCACCGCCCCTTCCGGATTCTCGGCGTGCAGGCGCTCGATCTGCGGCCTCACCATGCGGATGTCCAGCCGCCGCTTCTCCATCCAGATTTCGCCGGTCTTGCTGATGGCGATGATGATGTTGTCCTTGTCCTTGCGCGTCACCGTCTGGGCGTTGGGGCGGTTGATCTCTATGCCGGACTCCTTGACGAAGGAGGCGGTGGCCACAAAGAAGATCAGCAGAAACACCATGACGTCCACCATCGGCGTCACGTTGATGCGGGCCATCGTGTCCTGATGCTGTAGATGTCTGCGCCTCACGGTCATTTCCTCAGACTGTGGGCAGGGATTGCTCTGCTTCGTGCGCCGCAGTACGGCTGCGCCGTTGCAAATGCAGGCTGAAATAAAGCCCCGAGAGGGCGGTCAGCAGTCCCGCCAAAGTGGTGAAAAGCGCCTGCGAGATGCCGGCGGTGAGGCCGCGGGCATTGCCGGTGCCGAAGACCCGCAACACTTCGAAACTGGTCACCATGCCGGTCACGGTGCCGAGCAGGCCCAGGAGCGGCAGCACCGTGGTCAGGCTGCGGATGAGGACCAAATGACGCCGCAGCAGCACAGTCAATTCCGAGAGCATCTGCTCGCGGATGCGATGGGCGTGCCAGGAACGATGATCCGCGCGCGCGCGCCACGTCCTGATCATGGCCCGTAAATGCCATGGATAAATCCGATGCAAGAAGTAGTAACGCTCGATGATCAAGGTCCACATCAGCGTCGAAGCGATGAGAATGGCCCACACCACCGGCCCGCCGCGATCCATGAAGCGCAGGAATTGTTCGTAATAAGTCAACAGCATGTTCACGGTCAGCCCCGGCCCTGCTCCGCCACACGGGCGACGATGCCCGCGCTCTGCTCGTCAAGCACCTGGATGAGTTGTTCGCTGCGTCCCCGCAGCACACTGTGTATCAAAAGACAGGGTATGGCGACGCTCATGCCGATGACCGTGGTGACCAGTGCCTCGGAAATGCCGCCGGCCACGACCTTGGCGTCGCCGGCGCCGAACAGGCTCAGCGCCTGAAAGGTCGAGATCATGCCACTCACCGTGCCGAGCAACCCCAGCAGCGGCGACGCCTCGGCGATGATCACGAGCGCCCCCAGCCCGCGCTGCAGGGCCGGGAGTTCACGCAGGATGGCCTCCTCCAGTTGCAGGCCCAGCGCCTCCACGTCCAGCTTCTGATGATCGAAATACACCTTCATCACGCGGCCCAGCGGATTGTCCGGATTGGGTCGGGGATTTTTCAACTGACGATCGATGCCCCGCTGTATCCGGGACAGCACCACAAAACGCTGCGCCGCGATCACCAGCGCGAGCAGGCCAAGCCCGATGGTGAACATACCTATCGCGCGGCCCTGCTGGATGCGCTGCCAGAAACTGGGGGCCTGCGCCAGAAGTGCCAGCATGGCGCCGCGCGTGGGATCGAAGGCAACCGCCGTCAGCCCCTCCTTGCTCTGCTCCAGATTGCGGGCCATGTGCTGATAGATCGACTCCGGCTGTTCGACGGGCGCGACCAGGCGCTGAATGTCGTTGGCATAGCGGAGGAAGTGGCCGTCCTCGGTCGCATTGAACACGCCAATCCGCGTCACCGTGCGTTCCTCCTCCTTGCCGTTGACGCCGATGACCTTGGCCTTGAAGCGCACGACCTTGCCGGACTCAACGATTTCCTGCAACAGCAGTTGCCAGAGTTTTTCGATTTCCTCGATGGTGGGCAATTCCTCCGATCGAGCCAGCTTGGCCGGCAGTTCGTCGCGTCCCGGAAATTGCGCGGATACGAGCGAGCCGTCGAGCAGCGATTTGATGTCTCCCGCCACCTGCCGCACCACGCCCTGTAATTCCCCCAGTTCGCCCATGGCGGTCTTGAGTGCCTCGCGCTGCTGGGCAATGGCCTGTTCGTTCTTGTCGTAAGCCGCCTTGAGCGCAGTGCCCCGCGCTTCCTCGGCGGCAAGCGCGGCCTTGGCCTGTTCCAACAGGGCCTGCTGCTGATCGCGCTGTTTCAGGAAACTCTGCTCGCGCTCGGCATCCTCCTGCCGCTGCGCGTTATGCTGTTGCAGCACCATTTGCAGCAGCTCGTCCAGACTGCGCGGCGCCGGTGGCGTCTGTGCCTGTGCCAGCAACGGCAGCAATGCCAGCAGCAGCGGGATCGCGCGGCTCATGGCGCGCCCTCCGGAGGCGGCAGCGGGATTTTGATCAGATCCGGCGTGATTTCCTTGCGCGCGATGCGCAGGCCCTGCGCGATGGAATCACGGTATTCACCGGGCAATGGCTGCAACTTTTTGCTGATAGGGTCCCAGTAACCCGCCTCGCTGCCGTCGAGCGTGACATAAAACAACGCCACGCGGCCGACGCGCAGAAAATTCACCGTGCGATCTTTTTCGTCCTCTTTCAGATCTTGATCCAGCGCACTGGTGTAGGCCTCGATGGTGCGCCCGTATTCGGCCTCGACCTGATAGGCCTCCATCACCCGGCGGTATTTTTCCGGCAGGCTGACATCCGGCCGGTCGAGCAGTGCCTGCAGGCTTTGCAGCCGTGCCTCGCGTTCGGATTTCAAGAATGGCGTGTCGAGTTTGACGAAGCTGTCCAGCGTATCGACCATCTTCTTCAGCAACGGCACGATTTGCTGCTGGATGACCTGCGCGCTCGCGGCCTGTCGCGTCAGTGATTCCAATTCGTGCTGCTGCTCCCTGCCCAGGCGTTCGATTTGATCGTTGTAAGCATGCAGGTCGTCGGTCCTCGCCAGGATCTGGCGGTACTCATTCAGCGCGGCATCGGCCTGGCCGGCGAGCGAGTCGATGTGCTGCTGGACCTGGGCGGCTTCCTTGTTCTGCTGCACGGCGGCATCAAGCGCGGCTTCGCCATCCACGGCGCCGAGCGTGGTTGAAGACAGCAGCGCCGCTGCCAGCACCAGACCTTGATGGGATTTCTTCATGGTTTATCCCGGGAAATATTCCCGATATTTGTTATTCATTCCGCTTTGCGTGCAAGACGCAGCACCATATCGAAAATTCAAAAAGCGTGGCATGGTATGCGTAGACAACCTCATGTTCAAGTCACCGGGGAAATGAATCTGTGAGCCTGCGTTTTCGTTTGAATCTGCTTATCACGCTAAGTTTCGTGATCATGCTGTTCACTGGAACGGCCCTCATCATCCAGAATGCCCGCAGTTCGGTCGCCGAGGAGACACAATCCACCGCCCAGCTCACCATGCGGTTGCTGGAAGTGGCCTTCACCAACATTCCACCAAGCATCGATCCGCTGCAACAAATCCTCGTTCATCTCGGTCAGTTCGAGAAAACGCGGCATCTGCACATTGACTTTGTGTCCCCGAATGGCGCCATGGACGTGGGGCTGCCACAGGCACAAACCCATCACGAGTTCGGGGCGCCGGACTGGTTCGTGCGTCTGGTCGCACCGCCACCGCTGCAACTGGAGCGCACGGTCATACGTTCCGGCGGTGATGTAACACGGATCATCATTTCCGCCGATCCGGCGGATGAAATCCGCGAGGTCTGGCGGGCGGCGCGCACCCTCTTCGGTCTGCTGTTTATCCTCTGCCTGCTCTCGAACGGCCTGGTATACATTTTTCTTGGACGCGCGCTCAAGCCCATCGACGGCATCCTGCGCGCGATCGGCGACGTCGAGCGCGGCGATTTCCGCGCCCGCCTGCCCGACACCGGCCTGCCGGAACTGGACGTGATCGCGCGCAAGTTCAATCTCATGGCCGGAGGACTCGAGCGCAGCCGCGAGCAAAACCGCCTGCTCACGCAGAAGTCGCTGGCCATCCAGGAACAGGAGCGGCGTTACCTGGCTCAGGAACTGCACGATGAACTGGGACAATCCATCAGCGCCATCAAGGCGCTCGCCGTATCCATACTACAGGCGGGTGACAATACTCGACGGGCGAACGACAGCGCCCGCACCATCACCGAGGTCTCACAACGCATCTATGACACCGTACGGGGGTTGATGAGCCGGCTGCGGCCGGTGATACTCGATGAATTGGGTCTGCTGCCGGCGCTGCAAAATCTGGTGGATGACTGGAATGAGCATCACGGTGACGCCTTCTGCCGGCTTGATGTGTCTGGTGAACTTCCCGCGCTCAAAGAGGATGTCAAAATCAACCTGTACCGCATCGTGCAGGAGGCGTTGACGAATGTGGCCAAACATGCGCGCGCGGGCGAAGTCGCCGTCACGCTGAATTCCTGTCCTGTCCGAGAAGGCGACGGTCTGGAGCTGCAAATCAAGGACAACGGCATCGGCATGCCCGAAGCAGTGACGGGAGGGCTGGGCTTGCGCGGCATGCGGGAGCGCGCGGAGGCACTTGGCGGAACATTCGAATTGCACAATGCGCCGGAAGGCGGCGTTCGTGTGCGAATACGGATCCCCATGACGGGATAACATTGAATGATCGATCCTGACGACGGCAACAATAAAAAAATCCGGGTGCTGCTGGTGGACGATCACGCCGTGGTTCGCGCCGGTTACTCCGCGCTGTTGAAAAACACCGACTGCATCGAGGTCGTGGCCGAGGCGGAAAACGGCAACTCGGCGATAAAGATTTTCACCGATGTGCATCCGGACGTGGTCATCATGGATCTGTCGCTGCCCGGTATCGGCGGTCTGGATGCCATGCGCCGCATCCTGGCCCGCGATCCCCACGCCCGCATCCTGGTGTTCAGCATGCACGAGGATATCGCCTTCGTGGAGCAGGCGCTGCAGGCCGGCGCGTGTGGTTACATCACCAAGAGCAGCGCGCCGCACGTCCTTGTGGAGGCGGTGCGGCGCATCGCCGCGGGAGACATCTACATGGATGGAGAAATCGCGCAGCGCATGGCCTTTCAGAAGGTCCGCGGCCGCGACACCCCGTTCGCCCACCTGTCCACGCGCGAATTCGAGATCTTCTGCCTCCTTGCCGAGGGCCTGAGCGCGCAGGACATCTCCAGGCGTCTTTCGCTGAGCTACAAAACGGTGGCCAATTACAGCACGCAGATCAGGAACAAGCTCAATGTCGACACCAATGCGGAACTCACCCGTCTCGCCATACGCCATGGCCTGGTGAAGGCCTGATCGGGAAAATTTCCCTGTATATGACGGGAAACAACTTACTGAATCGCGTTTGATATTACTGCACAATTACTGCCGTTGGTTCCTTAAATAAGCTGTCATCAATTTCCTGGGGGAGCGCTTTATGAAGCGAAGGTCTGCTGTTTTGCCTGTGGCGTGCCTCACGACATCGCTGCTGGGGATGGGCGTACAGGCGGCCGCGGAAGAACCCGCGCCGGAAACCCTGCAGGAAGTCGAGGTCATTGGCGTCACGCCCACCCATGGCGTGGGCCTGCCGAAAGAGCAAATACCGGTCAACGTCCAGTCCGCGACCAGCACGGACTTGGAAAGAGCGCAGAGCATGGACCTGGCGCGCTATCTCAACACCAACCTTGGCAGCGTCAACATCAACGAAGTCACGGGCAACCCTTTGCAACCTGACGTGCAATTCCGTGGATTCACCTCCTCGCCGCTGTTGGGCACGCCACAGGGACTGGCGGTGTACGTGGACGGCGTTCGCGTCAATGAGGTCTTCGGCGACATCGTCAATTGGGATCTCATACCGGATTCGATCATTTCCAGCATCAATTTGATCGGCGGCGCCAATCCCCTGTTTGGCCAGAACACGCTGGGCGGCGCGTTGTCCATACAGACCAAGAACGGGTTCACCGATCCGGGGATCAGCAATGAAGTTTCCGGTGGTTCGTTCGGCCGCGTCACCAATTCATTCGAGGCCGGCGGCAACAATGGCACGCTGGGTTATTTCCTGAATGTGCGCTATTTCGACGAGGACGGCTGGCGCAAGGCCTCGCCCTCCAATGCAGTCAATGTCTATGGCAGCGTGGGCTGGCATACTTCCGGGAACACGCTGGATTTGCACGTTTACAGTGGCGACACCTCGCTCACCGGTTTGCAACCCATTCCCGTGCAACAACTGGCGCAGGATCGCAGAGCCTTCTTCACCGCCACGGACAACACCGGGAACACCCTGGCAATGGTGAATCTGGAAGGGGCGCACTGGTTCAACGAAAAAACGGAAGTGTCCGGCAACGTCTATTACCGTTCGGTCGACACCAATGGTTTCAATAGCAATGTCGCGCCGTTTACGTCGGACGGCGCCGGCTTCCTGGTGGACGACGATGGCAATCCCGTGCTCGACCAGAATGGCGCCCCGGTACCCGACACCTTTAATGCCAGCAACGTCATTACAAAAACACAACAGCAAAGCTACGGCGGCGCGCTGCAATTCACTTTTTTGCAATCGCTGTTCCAGCGCGGCAATCAATTCATCGCCGGCGCCGCCTGGAACCAGGGGTTGGTTGATTTCAATTCAAAGTCGCAGGCCGCGCAACTGTTGCCCACGCTTTTCACCACCACGGACGCCAACATCTTCTTTCCCATTCAGGCTTCGGGCTTGAGCGGCCGCAGCCGCACCGTCTCGGGCTATTTCACCGACACGCTGTCGCTCACCGACAAACTCAATCTGACCGTCTCCGGCCGTTACAACAACACCCACATCGTATTGGCCGACGCGTTGGGCACCGACCCTCAAATCAACGGACAGCACGATTTCACACGTTTCAATCCGGCTGCAGGACTGACATGGCAGGCCCTGCCGGCGCTAAACGTGTACGGCGGCTACAGCGAGTCCTCGCGTGCGCCCACGCAGGTGGAATTGGAATGCGCGGATTCCACCGCGCCCTGCCTGCTGCCCAACAGCTTCCTTTCCGACCCGCCGCTGAAACAAGTGGTTGCCAAAAGTTTCGAAGGCGGTCTGCGCGGTAAATTAATGAATGCCGTGGATTGGAACGTCGACGCATTCAGCACCACCAACGGCAACGATATCATCTTCCAGACCACCGGGGGGGCCAATGCGAGCCAGGGGTTCTTCTCCAATGTCGGCGACACGCAACGTCAGGGCATGGAACTCAATCTGAGCGGCAAATACCGGCAACTGCGTTGGTTTGCCAATTACAGCTTTGTCGAAGCGACCTTTGAAACACCGTTCATCGCCAGCAGCCCATTCAACCCCAAGGCACAGGACTTGAATGGCGATGGCGTCGCCGCCGAAATTCAGGTCAAGCGCGGTGATCGGATTCCCGGAATACCTGAACATTCGCTCAAGCTGGGGGGCGATTACTCATTCACACCGCAACTCACGCTGGGCGCGGACTTGATATACAACTCCAATCAGTTTCTGCGTGGCGACGAGGCCAACCTGTTGAGTCCCATCGATGGTTACGCGATCGTCAATCTCCGCGGTCAGTATGAATTCAACAAACACCTGACCGTCTTCGCGGACATCGAGAATCTGTTCGACACCGATTACGAAAACTTCGGCATTCTGGGTGATCCGACCCCGGTTTTCCCCAGTTTCACCAACCCGCGTTTTCTGAGTCCTGGTGCGCCACGCGGTGGGTGGGTTGGCATTAAGATTAGCTTATAACCCACTAATAAATGATATATTTATTTTATAAGCTAAAGTTATTTCTCAACCCTCTTTAACAAGGAGCCAAAAGCGTCAGTTGAGGACGATGACGCCCCAAGGGCCCTTGCCTACCTCGACATTGGTAATGACTTCGCCCTTGGCGGTGTCGATCACGGACACGGTGTTATTGGCGCCATTGGTGGTGTACAACCGGCTGCCATCGCGATTCAGCGCCAGTCCCCATACCCGCGGTCCGACCGGGATTTCCCCCTTGACTTGCAACGTGTCCGCATCGAGCACGAAGACCTTGTTGGCGCGGCCGCCGGCCACGTACAGCAGTTTTTGATCACGACTCAACAGCACGTCCTTGGGCTTGGCCTCCTTCTCACCGGTATTGCCGGTCCGGTCCACCTTGAGCGTGCTCATATCCACGCGCTTGATCTCGCCCCCCACTTCAGTGGAGGCATAGGCGTATTTGCCATCCGCTGAAAATGTGACCGAACGCGGCCGGGCGCCCACCAGGATGTTGGCGATAATTTTATGCTCCGGCACGGCAATGACGTGCAGCATGTTGGTGGACTCGCTGGTCACGATCACGCGGGTGCCGTCGGGCGAGACCGCGACACCTTCCGGTTCGAGGCCCACCGGCACCAGCGCCTTGCGTTTGCCGGTCTTGGGGTCATAGACGGCGGCCTTGCCGTCATTCTCCATGGAGATGTACATCGTCCCGTTGGGATGGACGGCAAACGCCTCCGGATCGGGGCCGGAACTGAATTTACGGACGACCTTCATCTTTTGGGCATCGATCACCGCGATTTTGCCTTCATCCCCCAGCGCCACGTAAACCCACTTGCCGTCCGGGGACTTGCCGATGCCACGCGGCCGCTTGCCCACGGCGATGGTGTTCTCCACCTGATTGGTGGCGGCGTTGATTACGGATATGGAATTGCCATTTTCATTGCTGACCCATACCTGGCCCGCCGGCTCCGCTGCCGCGGCGAACAGCGGCCACGCCAGTATTATCGTCATCACGCAACGCATCACCTGCTTTTTCATTCGCGCTCCTCTCAAAATTTCAATGAAGTTATTTCTTGCACTCGACATTGCCCAGACTGTCCAAATCCTCCACGCCCCTGGCCACGCCCTTGACCGGCGCCTCGCCCATCAGTTTGTCGCCCTCCACCAGCATCAGTGGCTGGCGCAACTGGCCATTGGGACGAAAATTCATCTCGATGCCTTTTTGGCCATCGAATTTGAGTTGGGTTTTCAAGTAATCCAGCACCGCCGCCGGATCGGCGCTCTGCACCCGGATGACGGTATCTCCCAGCATCTTCATCGCCGCCCACCCCGCCCAGGCCGTATCGTCCATCGCCTTGTGGTAGGTCTTCTCGAAACGATCATTGAGCTGGGTTGCCGAATATTTCTCCGCCGTATGGTGCCAGGCCTGCGCCACGGCTCTGGAGTCCGGATTTTTCCGCCGCCATTGCGCCTCGGCATCGCGTTTCATCGCCTGGCTCGGCAATACATGCAGCAAATTGGCGCTGCACTGCGCCCGCAAGTCATCGTCATCCAAGGCAACATTGAGGACCGCCACGCCGGGCAGTGCATCAGCCAATTGGTGCAGGCCGCTTGCATCGGTCGCGGCGATAACCGCCACCGGATGCGCCTTCTTGAGCGCCTGGACATCCGCCGCCCTCTCCAGCTTGAAAGACTGGCCCAGAAACTCGCCCTGCTGATTGGCCTCCTTCAAACCCTGCGTGGCGCCCTTCCAGGCCGAATCGCCCTTGGCGCCGTAATACATCACCGTGACCACGCCCTTGGACGTGGCTGAAGCGTCAGTCTGTCCGTCAACTACCATGATGGCAACGGGCAGGAGCGCCCACAGCGCAATAAACAGTCTCATTCCTTTCATGCAACAACCTCCTTCATGAGCGCGGACTCCAAAGCCAACTGTACTGGAGGGCGCCAGGCAGAAAAAGTCCGTACCCGAGCATTAAGGATAAATTCCCATACCACCTTTGAATGGCGTCGTTGAAATAAAGTGCCGAGATATTTTCCCGATTTACGGCGATTGCAGCGTCAGATAGCGGCGCCGGCCATGGGCCATAAATTGATATAATGATTGGATGAGACCGCCAGATCGTCAGATGCGCGTCCTGCCGCTTCAGGACAACCCGGATTCTGTGTTGATGGCCTCGACCACCGCCGAAGAGCGGCTGCAAATGATGTGGCCGTTGGCGATCGAGGCATGGGCCTTCAAAGGGGAGCCTGTCATTGAATCCGGATTTCCGCGACATATTGTCCATATTCAACGCGGAGGGCGTTGAATACCTCATTGTTGGGGCCTACGCGCTAGCCGCGCACGGCATCCCCCGTGCTACCGGGGACATTGATCTGTGGATTCGCAGATCGCCGGATAATGCCAGGCGGGTTTGGCGGGCGTTGCTTAAATTCGGCGCGCCGCTGTCCGGTTTGACCGAGAATGACCTTCAGACCGAGAAACTGGTGTTCCAAGTTGGCATTGCCCCACGCCGGATTGATATATTGACTTCGATTGACGCCGTGGAATTTGGAGCGGCTTGGAATAATCGTATCGAAATTACACTGGATGGACTGCGCCTGCCGGTCATTCATCGCAGCGATTTGATCATCAACAAACGGGCGGTAGGTCGACCGCAGGACATTGCGGATGTAGCCCGCCTCAATATCACGAAACAATAAGCTCTTTATATGTTGCGTATATGCAACAATTTATACTGGCCATAATGTAGTTATGTGGTGGTAGTGATTCAAAAATAGTTGCAATGTCGCTTATGAATGTATTAATCTAAGCACCGCGAATCGGAGGATTCGTACTGTCACATGCGCTTGGGGGATCTTAAGCGGATGAGACAACTTAAGCTTAAGTTTTTAGAGGTTAGAAATTAATCACTTCCGTTAGGAGGAAACACAATGAAATTTGCCAAGACCAAACTCGCAGCCGCCATCGCCGCCGCGACCATGGCTTCCGCAGCCAATGCGGTCGTCGTGGTGGGTGGTGACAACGGCTGGGAAGTCAGCTTTGACGGCAACGTCAACGCCTTCTATACCTACATGGATCAGGACAACACCACGACCCAGTGTACAAATGCTGCTGGTGTTGGGACGGCTTGCGGCGTAAGTTTAGGTTCGCATCTCACCGCAAAGGGTGAAACTTCCTCACGTGTCCATTCCGGGTTCCTGCCGGCCTTCTTCAGCTTCAACGTGAAGAGCCCGACGGTGAACGGATTGACCGGTAAGGCCCGTTTCAGCTTCGCCCCGACCATTCAGCGTAACAAGTCCAGCAACGGCATCAATTCCGACACCTCCGGCCTCACCGGCCTGACTGGCGCTACGATCGACACTCGTGAAGTGCTGGCCGCAGTCGATGGCAGCTTCGGTGAAGTCAGCTTCGGCCGTACGCTGTCCATTTATGGCCGCCAGGCGATTCTGCATGACATGACCCTGTTCGGTGTCGGCAACAACACCAACAACCCGGACTTCGGCACAGTGACCGCCGGCCGCATCGGCATCGGTTACCTGTATCCGGATTTCGAGGCTCGTTTTGCCTGGGCATCGCCGGCCGTCAACGGCTTCAAGTTGGAAGTGGGCGCCTATGACCCGACTGAGCCGGGAGGCTTGGCTGGTGGCGCATCGACTCAGGAGACCGACACGCCGCGGTTCGAAGGTGAATTGACCTATGCGACCACCTTCACGGGTGGTGACGTCCTGCTGTGGGTCGATGGCATGTGGCAGTCAGTGCAGAAAATCCCCAACAATGCCGGCGCAACGTTCAGTGAGGATCTTACCGGCGTGGGTGGCGGCGCAAACCTAAACTGGAATAACTTCGGTCTGACAGGTTATTACCAGCAGGATGACGGTACCGGTCTGTTGTTCAAGTTCCCCGGCTTTGGTACCGGCGCATCAATCCTCGGCAGTTCCTTTAATTGCGATACCGCAGGGGCTGTTGGAGTGAATGGAGGCGTTGGAACGGGCGCCAACTGCAAAACCTCGGATCAAAACGAGTGGTATGTCCAGGGCACCTACACCTTCGGCGGCAAAACCAAGGTCGGCTTCAGCTACGGCGAGGCCAACCAGAATGGCAGTAATCCGACCGTCGGTACTGGTGTTCCATTTGCCGATGTTGAAAACAGCATGTGGTCTATCGGCGTGTATCACGACATGACCTCTTGGCTGAAACTAATCGCCGAATACAACAATGTCGATCAGGAGAACACTCTGGACCTGACCGGAACCGGCGGTATCAAGACACATACCAAGGGCGGGTACGACAGCTTCAGCGTCGGCGCCTTCCTGACCTGGTAAGTCTTAAAAGAAGTTCTGGTAGTTCTAAAAGGCGCATCTTCGGATGCGCCTTTTTTTTTGTTCCTGTTATCATTTCCTTTCATGGAATCATATCCCAAAGCCATTCCTGCGCTTGCCCGTGCGACAAAGTGTCAGGAGTCTGGAGATCTCGCTGGGGCAGTGAGGCATTATCATGAATACCTGCGTGCGGTACCCACGGATGCGGAAATCTGGCATGCGCTTGGCGGCGTTGAGTTCCAGCGCGGCCAGATCGCAGACGCGATAAAGGCACTTAAAAAAGCCGTTACGTTGCGACCAGCAGACAATGATTATCTCAATGATCTGGCCGGGTTGTATCTGGCCGACAAACGCCTTCCAGAGGCCGAGCAGGCATGCCGCGAGTTGTTAAGAATCAACCCGGATTATCTGCCGGCTGCTTATAATCTTGCACTGATCAGCTCACAGCAAGGGCGACTTCCTGAATGCATACAGCTATTGCGCGAAATTATTAATCGTAAGCCGGATTGGGCGGCGGCGCATTACAATCTGGGCGTAGCCCTGGCGGAATTGGGCGACCATGAAGCTGCATTACCAGCGTTCAAAATGGCGGTGCATTTGGAACCTTATTTCGCCGCCGGTCATATCAGTCTGGCACGAACCCTGCGCGAACTGGCCTTCTCCAAATCCGCCATCGAACATTTTCGCAAGGGTTTGGAAATCGAACCTGATAACGTTGACGCCATTATCGACCTCGCCAACCTGCTGGCTGATGACGATAAAATCGATGGGGCGATTCAATTGCTGGAAGCAGTACGTATGCGCCATCCAGGCATTGCCGCCATTCCGGTAACCCTGGGCACGCTGAGCCATCGCATTGGCAACGTATCGCGCGCCGAATACTGGTTTGACCTGGCACTCAAAATCAATCCGCTCGATACAGGCGCCATCTTTGGCAAGGCGCAGGTCCGACGCTACACAAAAACAGATGACATCCTCCTTGGCTTTCTCGAACAACATCTGAACGAAGCGAATATCTCTGATTTGCAGCGATCTTCATTGCATTTTGCACTTGGGAAAATGCACGATGACGTGGGCAATTACGACATTGCATTTGCTCACTTCGAAACTGCAAACAATACAGTTAAAAGAACGACTTATTATGATCGTCAGACGGCAGAAAACTCCATCGACAGCATCATCCAACTTTTTACGGGCGAATTCGTTGGAAAATTGGCATCAATGGGATCGAACTCAGATTTGCCGGTGTTCGTGGTGGGTATGCCGCGCTCTGGCACCACTTTAACGGAGCAGATCATCGCTTCGCATCCACAGGCGCATGGCGCGGGAGAGCTGCTCTATTTCGCCAGCATTTACAACCGGCTGCCACAACTGCTGCGTTCCAACCAGTCCAGCTTGAACTGCATTTCCACAATGACGCCTGAAGCAGCGACCAGAATAGCCGGCAACTATCTGGCACTGCTCAAACGGCATTCGGCTGCAGCCCTTCGGATAGTCAACAAGACACCGGGCAATTTCATGTTCCTCGGCTTCATCGCGGGGCTATTCCCTGATTCGAAAATCGTTCATTGCGTGCGCGACCCGATGGATGTTTGTCTGTCCATTTATTTCCAGTCCTTTAAAGAAGGTCATGCGTACTCGTGGGACCTTCTCGATATAGGTCATTTTTACCAATTGTATGCGCGATTGATGCGACACTGGCGTACCGTCATGCCGGATCGCTTTCTGGACCTGAATTACGAGGATCTTATAGCTGAACCGGAAAGCACCAGCCGGCGATTGATTGAATACTGTGGATTACCCTGGGACGATCGATGTCTCCGTTTCTACGAAACGACGCGTGAAGTCAAAACCGCGAGCATCTGGCAGGTACGGCAACCCATTTACAAAACTTCTGCCAGGCGCTGGCGGCACTATGCCAGGCAGCTTGAGCCGTTGCGGAATTTTCTGGCTGAAGATTTGAGATAGCCAAAATGGCTGGTTCTTTGATTTCAATCAACTCTTATGATGAAAATAATTGGCATTATTCCACGTAGTACCCGATAGCGTCAGCAGTACATAATTACGACAATTGCCCATGAGTTTAAAATCCTTGCAGCAGGCCGAGGAGTATCGTCGGTGTGGCGATTTAGCAAACGCGGCTAAATGTTACCGTGATTATTTACGTGAAACCCCGGGAGACGCCGAGCGATGGCATGCGTTGGCGGGCTTGGAATACCAGCGTGGCCGGATTCCTGAGGCGATCCAAACACTCAAAAAGGCCATTGCATTAAGGCCGACTTTCATCGGTTACATCAACGACCTCGGCAGGCTTTATTTCTCCGCCGG
Organism: Gammaproteobacteria bacterium; assembly: GCA_035501935.1. NCBI lineage: Bacteria > Pseudomonadati > Pseudomonadota > Gammaproteobacteria > Gammaproteobacteria bacterium. The sequence goes on from DATJVC010000025.1 coordinate 151,139, forward strand.
CAGATTGGTCGAGGCGGAATCATGCTATCGCAGAGTGGTGTCTGCCATGCCCGACATGGCGACCGCACATTACAATCTCGCGACCGTATTGTCGCAACAACAAAAGACCGAACTCACCATTGAATCATTTGAACGGGCTATCGCCCTGCGTCCGGATTATTTTGAGGCAATTTTTAATCTTGGCTTGGCGTATGTGAGTTTGGAACAATTCGGCCGCGCGGAACAGTGCCTCGTCACCGCGGCACGGCTGATGCCACAGAGGTCCGAGGTGCATAACCGCCTCGCCTACATCTACGAGAAACAAGGCAGGCATGAGGCGGCCGTTGAGGCCCTGAGACTGGCTGTGACCCATGATCGCAAGGATGCCACGCTAAACATCAACCTTATCCGAATGCTGTATAGGACTGGCAGGACTGACGAGGCCATTGCAAAACTCAGGGAATTGCTGGCTGTCGATCCCACCAACGTCAAGGCCCGGATCAGTTTGGCCAAGATATTGCGGGATTGCGGTGATATCCATGCGGCGGAACAGGAATATCTCGCGGCTTTGGAACGAGATGGCAACAGCGTGGACGCTTGTTTCGATCTGGTCTTAATCAAGAAAATAACATCTGCAGATCAATGGCTGGCAAAAAAAATCGACCAACTTCTCGCCCAGCCCGGGCAGACGGACAAAATTCGCAGTGCTTTGCATTTCGCTTCCGGCAAAATTCACGATGATCTGAACGAATATGCACAGGCATTCAGCCACTATAGCGAAGCCAACCGTATTCGCTTAAAAAGCCTGCCGCCACCGCCCACGCAAGAGGAAAATGACGGGTATTTCCACGCCATTCAATCAGTCTTTACGCGGGGGTTTCTTCAGTCCTCTCAGGGGAATCCAAGCACGCGCCCGCTATTCGTGATAGGTATGCTGCGATCAGGAACAACACTGGTCGAGCAGATTCTGTCCAGCCATCCCGATATTCATGGAGCAGGTGAGTTGGAATACTTTCATAATATCGCAAATAAATTAGACGTGATTACAGGCTGCCAAGAAAAGTATCCGAAAGCTTGTTGTCTGTTAAGCAACGAACACATGCGTAAGATTACAAATCATTATCTGGAGTTGTTGGGCAAACATTCTCTTGTTGCCAAGTACGTCGTTGACAAAATGCCGGGGAATTATTTATATCTTGGTCTGATTAAGATGCTTTTTCCCAATGTCAGAATCGTCAATTGCCTGCGAAATCCGCTGGATGTCTGCCTATCAAACTACTTCCAGACTTATGACGTGAATGAGCACTCCTACGCCTACGATTTATTGGCAATGGGCCGGCAATATTTATTCTATGAAAAAATCATGCGCCACTGGCATGCCGTCATGCCCGGACAAATACTAGACATTCAATATGAGGATGTGGTGGACAATACAGAGGTTGAAAGTAAAAGAATGATCCATTTCTTCGGCTTGGAATGGGATAGCCGTTGTCTGGCCTTTTATGCGCGCAAGGGGAATATAAGAACCGCCAGTAAATGGCAAGTCCGGCAGCCGATATATAAGCATTCAAAGGAACGTTGGAGAAATTACGAGCCATATCTTCATCCACTCAAGGAACTTCTCATCGCAGGCGGTGCCTATAAGGGGCACATTGCTGGATAAATAATAACTACTGGGTTAACATGCGCCCGCAAGCTGTTAATGGATGCATTTTAAATCAGTTTCCATGGTGTAACTTAATGTCTCAATTCGCTTTTTTAAAAATATTCCGTCAGTTGGCCATCATGTTGGTGGCCTTTTCCACGCCCGTCAGTGCCTTCGATTTCCTGCCGGATTTCTTCGGTAAAAAGGAACCGGAAGGCACCTACGTCTTCCAAGCGGGCCAGGAGTTCGTCAAGATCGTCAAGCGCGAGAAAGAAACTGGCAGTAATGCCCAACCCGTTCAGTTGCCCCCCCAACAGGTACGCACGGTCCTCGAAGGCGTCAAGTTCCGCAAAGACACCGGATTGATCTCGGAGACCAACGAAGACGTGCCGGTGTTCGTGGCTTCGGAAATCAGCACGCTCAGCACCGCCATTTCCCGCGGTCTGGAGCAGGCAAAATCGGATGAAGATCTGATTTTTGTCGTGATCGGCATGCACGAAGGCCTCATCGCGAAAGAACAACTCGGCATATCCGGGCGGGTATTCTATGAAGACGGCAGGCTTAATCTGATCTTCGGCGAAGTCAAATCGTTAAGCGGCGTCAGCGATGAAAAGGCCAGAAATCTGGCGGCGGGCTGTGGCGATTGCCCTGTCGACGAACGCATCAATCCATTCAGAATCGCCTCCCGGTCGGACGCCGGAAAACTGGACGATCCAGTGGCGATAACCGAGGGACTGGAGTTCAAGACCCATGATGGCAAGCTGCGCCCCGATTGGCTGGTCCTTGACGTCGGCAAAATGGTGGCCGCCGCCGAAAGAATCAAGAACAAACTGCCGCCCGCATTGCAGAAACAGCAGGAGCGCGCGCAGGCGGAGGCAGCCAAGGCCAATCTGGAGCGACGGCAGATGCGGGAGGAAATGGCGCGCATGCGCAAGGAGATGGATCAGGCGCGCGCAAGTAGTGGTTCGGGTGCTGGAGGTCAATCCCCCGAAGACCGCCTGGCCACTCTCGAAAAAATGAAAAAGAAGGGACTCATCACGGACGAGGAATACGCCGCCAGGCGCAAACAAATTCTCGACCAGATCTAGCTTTCCGTTCTTGAGTGACCAAAGCGCCCGTAGCGCATCAGCACCGTCGGCAAAATCAGCAGATTCAGCAGCGTCGAAGACACCAGTCCGCCGACGATGATGGCGGCCATCGGCCCCATGATCTCGCGCCCCGGGTTATCACTGTTGAAGGCGATGGGCAGCATCGCCAGTGCCGTCACCAGCGCGGTCATCAAAATTGACGGCAGCCGTTCCTCGCCGCCGCGCACGAGGGTGTCGAGATCCCACGGCCGGCCCTCCTCCTCCACCAGATGACGGTAGTGACATACCAGCATGATGGAATTGCGCACGGTAATGCCGAACAGGGTGACGAAACCGACCATGGAGCCGACCGACAGGGAGGCGCCGGTCACCACAGCCGCCGCCACGCCGCCCAGCAGCGAGAACGGCAGGTTCAGCAGCATGATCAGCACCAGGCGGAAACGGCCGACGGCCATGTAAATCAACATCAACACGCCTATCCCCGCCAGCAATGAATGCAGAATGAGCTCCTCGCGGGCCTGTGCCTGTTCGATGGCGGAGCCGGTGAATTCCGGGTAGGTGCTGGCGTCGAACGCCACTTGTTGATGCACTTTCGTGCGCAATTCCTTCATCAAGGACTGCACATCGCGCCCGGTGACGTTGCCGGTCACGGTCTGCACCCGCTGCGCTCCGCGATGAAGGATGTTGTAACGGCCGTCGGTCTGGGTGATGTCGGCGACTTGAGCCAGCGTGATCACGGCGCCGTCGAGAGTGCGCAACGGCAGATGTCCGACATCCTCCGGGTCATCCCGCGCCCCGCGGTCAAGAACGACGGCGACATCATACGCCTGGTTGCCCTCGTAGATTTTACCCACCGCCCGGCCCTCGAAGGCTGTTTGCATTGCTTCAACCACCTGCAGGGGTCGAAGACCGAAGCTCGACAATCGGTCCAGCCGCGGGCGGATTTGCAGCAGCGGTGTGCCGGAACGGGCGCGCACCTCCACGTCGGTGGCGCCCGGAAGCCGCTGGAAGATGGCCGCGATTTCCCGCGCCTTGGCATCCAGAACCTCCAGATCCTTGCCGTAGATGTTCACCACCACCGGCGCGCTGTAGCCGGAAACGGTCTCATCCACGCGCTCGGTGAGAAAGGTGTTGACCTCATACAGAATGCCGGGAAAGCGGCTCAGAACTGCGCGAAGTTGATCCAGGACTCGCTGCTGTTCACGGCCGGACAGCGGGATCAGATCCACCTCGTACTCGGCATAATGGCTGCCGTAGGTATCGGCGCTACGCTCCGCGCGTCCGGCCCACTGCGACACCGACCGCACGCCGGGAATTTCCAGGAAATGCCGGGTCAGCTCGCCGCCAAGCCGCAGAGTTTCCGCGAGCGAAGTGCCCGGCTGGCTGGTGGTGTGGACGATGTAATGACCCTCGCGCAACTCCGGCAGGAAACGTCCGCCCAGCGTGGGGATCACCGAAACCCCCAATAAACATACGGCCAATGTACCGAGGACCGTGAATCGCGGCTTGCGCGCGATGAAGCGCAGTATACGGGCATACAAGGGCTTGAGAAACTGCACCACCGGCGGGTCCTGTCTCGACAGCCGGGCGCGCCCCAGCAGCAGGTAGCAAAGGGCCGGCGTCACCGTCAAGGCCACGCCCAGGGACACCAGAATCGAGAGGATGTAGGAGAAACCCAGCGGCGAAAACAGCCGCCCGGCCACGCCCCCCAGCGTCAGCAACGGCACGAATACCAATGCCACGATGAAGCTGGCATAGACCACCGATCCCCGCACCTCCATGGAGGCGTTGAATACCACCTCGGTCGCGGGCAGCGGTTCGGGCCGGGCGTGATTTTCGCGCAGCCGGCGGAAGATGTTCTCGGTATCGATGATGGCATCATCGACGACCTCGCCGAGCGCGATGGCAAGCCCGCCCAGCACCATCACGTTCAGATTGACCCCCCATTGTCTCAGGATCAGCGCCGCGCCCAGCAGCGATAACGGGATCGCCAGCGCCGAGATGAAGGCCGTGCGCAGATCGAAAAGAAATACGAAGAGCACCAGCGTGACAAACACGCCGCCCACCAGCAGATGGCCGGAGAGGTTGTGCACGGAAGTCTCGATGTAATTCGCCGGACGGAATAGATCGGGTGTCAATTGCACGCCCTGCGCGGCCAGCGTCTGCTGGAAATCCTTGATGGCCGCCTCTACGCGCCGCGAGACCGACAGCGTGTTGGCGCCGTATTGGCCGATGACCATCAACAGCACGCCGGGTTTGCCATTGATCGCGGCCGCGCCAATGGGCGGCGCCTTGCCATAGGCGATATTCGCCACGTCCCGCAGAGTTACATTATTGCCATCGGCGCGCGTGAGCACGACTGATTGCAATTCCGCCGGCGTGATCGGCAGACCCACGGTGCGCAGCGCGATGCGCTGGTTGTCGTTTTCTATAAAGCCGCCGGCACTCACGCCGGTGGCCTGGCGCGCGGCCTGTAATACGTCCTCCAGCCCCAGACCGTAACGGCGCAATTTTTCCGGAAGCACCTGGATCTGCAACTGCCGGACCTCGCCACCAAAGACATTGACGTCGGCGACGCCCTGCACGCTCAAAAGGCGCGGTACGACCGTGTAGTCGGCCAGGCTGCGTAATTCCATGAGACTGAGCCGGTCCGAGGTCATGCCCATCGTCAGGATGGTGGCCGAGGATGATTCCAAGGGGACTATTGTGGGGGGCTTGACACCCTCCGGCAGGTTGCCCGCCAGCGCCGCCAGCCGCTCGCTCACCTGCTGCCGGTTGAGGTGGACGTTGGTATTGTCGTCGAATATGGCGGTGACGATGGACAATCCCTGTATCGATTCGGAACGGACGTATTTGAGGCCGATCAACCCGCTCAGGGCGTTTTCCACCGGCTGGGTGACAAGTATTTCAACCTGCTCCGCCGCCAGGCCAGGGGACTCGGTCTGCACGATGACCAGCTTGGGCGAGAATTCCGGGAAGATGTCCAGCCCCGTCCTGGACAGGTCATAAACGCCATAGGCCAGCAGCAACATCATCAAACTCACCACCACGCCGCGAAAACGGATGGCGAAATGAACGATGGCGGCTAACATAAAATCAGAAATTGCGCGGCCGTCTTGCGATCAGTCGCGGCCGTCGTCTTCGCTGGGTATGCGCCCGCGGAACTCCTCGGCGAACAGCATTTGCGCCCCGCGCACCACGACGCGATCGCCGGCCTTGAGTCCCTCGGCCACGAACCAGCCTGCGCCGGTCTCCTCATGTACCAGCAGCGGTACGCGTATGAACAAATCGTCGGCGGCCTGCTTGTACACCCAGAGCCGGTCGGCGTACCAGATCACCGCCGAGCCGGGCACTTCCACGCCTTGGCGCATACCGGCGCCGCTGGGGATCCACGTATCGAGCCGCATCCCGACGCGCAGACCGCCGCTTGCGGTTTTGAAAAAGTAAGTCACCCCCTGGGCCCCGCTGTCCGTCTGCGTGGCGGGCGAAATCAATTGCGCTGGCCGGGCATGTGCACGTTCCCCACCGGCATCCACCCAGATATCACTGACGCCGGCGGGTAATGTCTCGCCGGGCCTGAGGGTCACCAGCAACAGCAGTTCACGATGCGTGATGAAATTTTCCAACGGGTCGCCGGAATCCGCCAGGGCCATGGCCGCCACTGTCCCGCCCCACTGCTGTTCGAGCTGATTATGCAGGTCCTGCAGGCGCTGCTCCACGCTCGCGAGCCGGCCTTGATCAGCGATCAACTGCGCCTCGGCTTCCCGCAATTGACGGCCGGACACCGCCGCGTCCTCGCCGTGCAACACGCGCAGACGCCCGACGTTGCCGACTTCCATGCTGACACTGTCGCGCAAAGTCTCCCGCTCCAAAAGCGCGGCATGATGATTGGCCTGGGCCTCCACCAGCGGTTGAATGTCGACGACTTTAGCCGAGGCCTTTGACTCGATGGCGCGCGTTTGCGCCGTGAGTTCCACCAGTTGCACGCCCGTCTGCTGCTGCTCATCCGCCGTTATCTGGATTGCGGGCAATCCATCCACCCGCCGGACGCGCGACGCCGGTTCAGGCTCCGCCGCCCCGCTCGTCGGGCGGCCCTCAGCGGCCTCCTTGGAGCCCTTGTCGGGCCAGACATCTCCCACGGTTCGCGAGATCCGCCCATGCCACGCCCATATCCCCATTACGAGCGCAATAATAAAAAGCAGCGGCCAAGAAGATGGTTTTTTCATGGCGATGATCCGACGTGGTCGATATGTTCAAGCAAATAATCCTGCACCGCATCCTCCATGTTCAGAAAGCTGCGCCATGCCTGTATGCGCAGTTCATGATCCGCCAATGCCGTGCCCAGCGTCTCCAGCCGGGCCCGGATCAGCACCAACTGATCGGCCTCCTCCAGTTGAATTTGATGTTTGATCTTGTCTTCTTGCGCCGCCAGTTCCGTGAGCAGCGGCGTGGCGGTCTCGGCCGCCGCGCGCGCCGCGAGGTAGGCGCTGTGTTCCCGTTCCAATTGGGTGATTACCTGTGATTGCAGGGATTCGAACCGGCGCGCCTCCTGTTCACGTTGGGCCTGGGCCTCTGCGATCGGCCCCTCGTTGCGGTTGAGGAGCGGCAACGCCAGGGTGGCGGCCAGTGTCCAGATGTTGTCGGTTTGATCAAACAGATATCCGGGATTCAACGTCACGTCCGGGTATTGTTTCTCGATTTCCGTGCGCAACGCCGCCTCGGCCACCAGGTACTGCTGCAATTGCCGCCGGATGTCGGCGCGTCCGGTCAGGGCCTGCTTTTGCAGCGCGGGTTGCGGAATCGCATTCTCCGGTGGCAGATGCCGGAAAATATCCAGGGAAAGATTCAACCCGTCGATCGCGCTCCCGGGCACTGCCAGCGCGCCCGCGAGCGCCACCCTGGCATTCCGCATCTGGGCGCCGGCGGCGCCGAGCGTGAGCCGTGTCCGCTGCAGATCCAGGCGCGTGGCGCTGACCTCAAATTGGTTGGCTTCGCCAAATTCGGCGCGGCGTTCAAGCAGCCGCACGGCCTCCTCCTGCACCCGCGCCTGGTCCTGCAGCAGCGTCTGCCGTGTCGCAGCATCGAAATAATCCAACAGTTGTTCACTCACCTCACGCCTGACAGGCCATGACTGCGCGACCTCGGCCAGCCTGGCCGTTTCGACGGCGGCCTCGGCTTGCGCGATCCTCGCGGCCCGCTTGGCCGGGCGTTCGAATAGCCAGCTGAATGCCGCGCCGGCGCTCCATAGCGTGGGTTGCCCGTTGGTGTCGCTGTGATGCTCCAACTGTGGATTCACTTCAGGGTTGGGGAGTCCGCGGGCCGTCTGCACCTGCGCCTCGGCCACGGCCACGCCGGCGCGCGCCTCCGCGGGCTCCGGGCGGTAATACAGCGCAGCCGCGGCCAGCGCCCGCCGATCCCATGCGGGCAAAGGCCACCGGGAGACGGGAACGCCCCGCTGCCGGAGGAAATCACGCAGGTCGCTGCGGGCAAGATTGCGCGCGGCATATGCCGAGGGCAGGGCCTCCGGATCAAGCGGCTTGGGCTGATAGGTTTGCAGCGCGCAGGCGGCCATCATGCCGGCAAGAATGATGAGCGGCAGCTCGCGAGCGCCGATTGCTTTTTTTCTTGTTGTTTCGGTCCGCATGCTCAGACATCCGCAAACAGGCCCGCCCACGCATGCGTGTGCGTCCCGTCGACTTCGGATCGTTTTCAGTGTTCGTGATTCAAACCGGTACGCACAGCCATCTGTTCCGGCGTGGCCTCTTTCTGGTATTTCGCCTTCCATTCTTCGTAGGGCATGCCATAGACCGCGGTCCTGGCCTCGTCCTTCGTCAGCTTCACTCCGCGCTCCTCGGCGGCGGCGAGATACCAGTTCGACAGGCAATTGCGGCAGAAACCGGCCAGATTCATGAGATCGATGTTCTGGACGTCCGTGCGCCTGCGCAAATGCTCCAGCAGATGCCGGAAGGCCGCCGCCTCCAATTCGACCTGCGATTTTTCGTCCACAAGGCCCTCTTCTTCTCGCGGTGCGGGATGGGATTGGTTATTATACGCGCCTCTTTTTTCACGGGATATTTCTCATGGATTCCGACCGGAGCAGGGATCAGCCCGCGGCCGGGACACGGCATCAAATCATCGTGGTAGGCGGTGGCGCGGGCGGCTTTGAATTGGCCGTGCGACTGGGCCGTCGCCTCGGCCGCCGGGGCCTGGCGGACGTGACGCTGGTTGATCGCACGCCCGTGCACATCTGGAAGCCGCTGCTGCACGAGGTTGCGGCCGGCACCTTGAATGCCAACGAGGATGAACTCAATTACCTCGCCTACGCGCACTGGAACCACTTTCGCTTCCGTCTGGGGTCGCTGGAGACCATCGATCGCGCCGGCAAGGCCCTGATCCTGTCCCCCTCGTTCGACGAGCAGGGCCAGGAATTCATTCCCCGCCGCAAGTTCCACTACGACACACTGGTGGTCTGCATCGGCAGCCTGACCCATGACTACAGTGTCCCCGGCGTGCGCGAACATTGCCAGACGCTGGACACCCGCGAGCAGGCGGACCACTTCCACCGCCATCTGCTGTACCGCTGCTATCAGGCCAACGCCCAGGAAGCACCGCTGCGGCCCGGTCAATTGCACATCGCCATCGCCGGCGCCGGCGCGACCGGCGTCGAGTTGGCCGCCGAACTCCATAGCGCCGTGCGGCAGCTGGTCTCCTTCGGGCTTGAGCGCATCGATCCGGAGCGCGACATACGCATCAATCTGGTCGAGGGTGCGACGCGCGTGCTGCCCGGCCTGCCTGAGCGGATATCGGCGGAGACCGAGAGACTTCTCAAGGACATCAACATTCAAGTCATGACCGGCGAACGGGTGACGCGCGCCACCGCCGAGGGCTTCCACACCCAGAGCGGCAAATTCATCCCCGCCGAAATCAAAATCTGGGCCGCCGGCATCAAGGCACCGGAGGTGCTGAAGAACCTGGATGGACTCGAGACGAACCACATCAATCAACTATCGGTCCGTCCCACGCTGCAGACCACCCGCGATGAAAACATATTTGCCCTGGGCGACTGCGCCGCCTGCCCGCTTGGTGACGGCAAATCCCTGGTGCCGCCGCGCGCACAGGCCGCGCATCAGCAGGCCTCACTGTTGGTGAAATCCATCGAACTCCGCCTGCGCGGCGGGGCCCGCCTGCCGGAATACCGCTATCATGACTTCGGCTCGCTCATCAATCTGAGCCACCACAGCACCATCGGCAATCTCATGGGCAATCTGATGGGGCGCGCGGGGACCTTCTACATGGAGGGCCTGCTGGCGAGGCTGGCGTATTTATCCCTGTACAAGATGCACCTGCTGGCCATACAGGGCTGGTGGCCCGTCACCTTGAAGACGCTGGCTAATCTCCTCAGCCGGCGCACTAAACCCCGCCTGAAGCTGCATTGAGCAGCCGCAGGTGCGAGAGCCGCCGCCAGGTCAGGAGCGCGATCACCGGCGAGCAGATGGCGGCGGCAATCAGCACCGGTTCAAGCCATTCCAGCCAGGCCAGCGGCCCGAATAGATACAGCGCATCGTCGAAATCGAATCCGGCCACGCCCGTGTAGGCCTTCCTCCCGCTGCCGTCGAATTTCTCCAGCCGCTCCGACCACACCGAGGCGACGGCAACCGCGATCCCGGCCACCAGCCCCAACAGCACGGCCCATGCGCCAAGATGGGAGTGGCGCAGCCCCAACCCTATGGAAAGAAACAGCAGCGCGTTCAGGATGACGTCGGTGAAATAGTCGTAGGCATGACCGGCCGGGCTGCTCCTGCCTGACAGGCGCGCCAGTTCGCCATCGGCGCGATCCATAAAGGCGGAAACCACCCACCACACGCCGCCCCATATTTCGCCGCTGCGAGTACCGTATCCGAATGCGACGCAGGCCAAAAGTCCGCTCAGGAAACGCAACGTGGTCAGGTGATTGGGAGTCACGGGGGTGTGGACGAGGGGCTGGACGAAATAACGGGCCAGCCGGTGCGTCCATGAGGTATAGGGCGCGGTGGTTTTCAGAGATGGCCACTGCATATTCAACCGCCGACCATTTCCAGCCGGCGCGCCAGCCAGCGGCGGCTTTCCAGATGATGCCAGAATATCAACATGGGCAAACCCAGCAGGAATTCGCGCACGCGTTTGACGAGCGACAACGCCAGGGCATGGCTGGGATCCAGCCCATACCAGCCGCCGATGAAAATCAGTCCGCCCTCCTGCACGCCCAGTGCGCCGGGCACGATGAAACCCGCGCTGCGCACCGCCTGTCCCAGGCTCTCAATGACCATGCAGGCGGCCCAGCCCGGTTCGACGCCCATCAAATGCAGAGCCAGCCAGATCTCACCGACGCCGACCAGCCAGGACACGAAGTGATAAGGCGCGGCGGAGAGCCATGTGCGCCGATCGCGGTAAAACCCCTGCACCTCCTCGTGCAGATTGGAAAATACCCCCAGCGCCGGCTGGTTGAGCTGCGCCGCGGTGATCTGCAGCAGGCGTTCGATGATTTTGAACAGGCCATAACGCTGCGCGATGACATAGCCGCCAATCGCCAGCACCGCCACCCCCACGCCGGCCGAGAGCCGTAAAAGCTCGCCGTCATGACCGCCCCGCACCATTACCAGAAACAATCCCATGAAGGTGAAGATTAACTGCGTCAGCAACTCCAGCGTCATGTCGATGACCACACCGGCAGTGGCGGACGCCGCCGGTGCACCATTAAAAGTGAGCAACCGCGCGCCCACGAGATCGCCGCCCACCTGTCCGGCCGGCAGCAGGTTGTTGACGGCCTCGCGCACCAGCCGCGCCTGCAGAAAATACGTGTAATCTGCCGGCCACACACGGTGCATGACCCGCTGCCAGGCGCACACGGAAAAAAACAGCGGAATGAAATGGAATGCCGCGACCGCGAATACGCCCCAACCGACGGCAAGAAAAGCCTGCGCCACGTTGTTAAAGCCGTGGTGGGCAATCAACGCCAGCGCGAGCAACAATCCCAGCAGGGCAACAAGGTACAGGCTGCGTTTCATCACGGAAGATTTCGCAAGACCCGCGGCCGGCGACCGATCTGAAAACTCAAGAGGACTTCACAGGTAATGGCGGCTTGTTCAGGCCTCGCCTCCACGCGCGCGCAGGAAGTGCATGAATTCCACGCCTTCGCGCAGGCGGCGCTTCATCATTTCCCAGCTCTTCAGCATCTCCCACGTGATGGCGGCAATCTTGCGCGGCCGGAAATAAAACCGCTTGTAGAACTCGGCGACCGCCTCGAAAATCTCCTCCTTGCTGAGATGCGGGTAATTCAGCGAGCTGATCTGAAAGCCCTCGGTCTGCACCAGGTGCTTGCCCTGCTCCAGCAGCCAGCCGTTTTCCACCGCCTGTTTGTAGAGTGCCGTGCCTGGATAGGGCGCGGCGATGGACACCTGAATGGTATGCGGGTTGATCTCCTGCGCGAAGCGGATGGTTTCTTCGATCGTCTCTCGCGTCTCGCCCGGCAGGCCCATGATGAAGGTGCCGTGGATGGTGATGCCGAGTTTGTTGCAATCGGCCGTGAAGCGGCGCGCGAATTCCACGCGCATGCCCTTCTTGATGTTGAAAAGGATCTGCTGGTTGCCGGTTTCGTAGCCAACGAGCAAAAGACGCAGACCATTGTCATGCATGACCTTGAGGGTCTCGTAGGGAACATTGGCCTTGGCGTTGCACGACCATGTGACGCCCAGCTTGCCGAGCCCGCGGGCGATTTCCTCGGCGCGCTTCAGGTCGTCGGTGAAGGTGTCGTCATCGAAGAAAAATTCCCTGACCTGGGGGAAGAGCTTTTTGGCGTGCGCGATTTCCGCCACCACGTTGCCGGCGCTGCGGGTGCGGTATTTGTGTCCGCCGATGGTCTGCGGCCAGAGGCAGAAGGTGCAGCGCGACTTGCAGCCCCTGCCGGTGTACAACGACACATAGGGATGCAGCAGGTAGCCGATGAAGTAATCCTCGATGACCAAATCGCGATGATAGACGTCCACCACCCACGGCAGCTGGTTCATGTCATGGAGGATGGGCCGCTCCGGATTGCGCACGGCCTGCCCGTCCTTGCGGTAAGTGACGCCCTGCACCTCGGCCATCGGCCTGCCTTCGGCGATTTCCTTGATGGTGAAATCGAATTCCGCATGGCCCACGTAATCAATGGCCGGCGAGGCCAGCAGCGATTGCTCCGGCGCCATCGCCACGTGAGCGCCGACAAACCCCACCTTGAGTTCCGGATTTGCCGCCTTGAGCGCCTCGGCCACCTTGATGTCGTTGCCGAATGAGGGCGTGCTGGTGTGCAGCACCACCATCTCGAAATTGCGGGCCATCGGGATGATTTGCTCCAGGGACAGTCCGCGTGCGGGGGCATCGATCAGTTTGCTGCCCGGAATCAGCGCCGCCGGCTGCGCCAGCCAGGTCGGATACCAGAAGGAACGGATCTCGCGCTTGGCCTGATAGCGCGACCCGGCGCCGCCGTCAAAACCCTCATAGGAGGGCGGATTCAGGAAGAGTGTCTTCATCATGGGCTTTACACCCCTTGTTGAGAAAAAAGTTGACCGCCTTTGTCAATGGAAAACCGCCGGCCGCGCCAGGAGACGCCGCGTCCGAGGAAACTCATCGCCCAGACAAAAAATCCCAGCAGATCGCGCACCGGCGACAGCCACGGTGTGGCCGGCTCGCGGATGTGGAGCCGCCACCGCGCGATGAAGTGCATGAGCATCCGCAGGCAGACGGCGGCGCCGGCGAGGCCCCAGGCCGAGGTTTCCAGACGCCCCGCCCAGGTGCTCAAGACCGCGCAAAAAAGCGTGACGGGCACGGCATAAGTAATCGCGGAGCAGGCGTAACCCACCGGTTCCAGAGACAGTATTGTGCGGGCCCAGCGCAATTCGTGCCTGAAGGCCGATTTGAAATCGGGTTCGGAAACGATGTTGTCCACGATATACGGACACAAAACCACCTTGTATCCGGCGCCGCTGATGCGCTTGCCGAGCATGTGATCATCGGCCAGCAGCGACGCCAGGGGCGCGAATCCGCCGGTGGCCGCGAGCGCCTCGCGGCGTACCGCCATCGTGGAGCCGAAACAGAAATCAAGTTTCCTGAAACGCAGGGCCACCAGCACCGACGGCAGGAACCATTCATTGATTGCCATCGCGCTCAAGCGCGAGGCCAGGCCCCCTGCGGCCACGCCACGGTACAGGCAGGTCACCGCCCCCACACCGGGATCGGCGAACTCGATCGCCAGTGCCCGCAGGTAATTTTTTTCAACCTTCATGTCGCTGTCGGCGATCACCAGGATGTCGTGCCTCGCGGCATGGGTCATATTGGCAAGATTGCTGACCTTGTAGTTGCTGCCAATTACCGTGGCGTTCACCACCAAGCCGAGATCGCGGTGCGGATATTCCTTCATCAACCGGCGTACGACGGCCACCGCGGGGTCGGATGTTTCGCGCACGCCGAACACGATTTGGTATTGCGGATAATCCTGTTCGCAGAACGAACGCAGGTTTTCATAAAGCCCCGTGTCCAATCCGCAGACGGGCTTTAAAATCGTGACGGGCGGCAAGGCAGTGACACCGGGCTGTGGCACCAGGGCCTTGAACTGGCTCAACCGCCACATGGCATACGCCACGTAGCCAAGCGATAGAAAACCAAAGACCAGGCCGAAAATCAGAACCACGGTAGGTACGGCACTCATGCTTATGCAGTATAACCCATTGTTAATGATGATATTTTATTGAAATTCAATAAGGCCTGAAAGGATTCCGGCTGATTCAGGGCCCCCTTCAAAATCATTTTCGCACGACTGGGTATCCGCCGCCATATCACTTCCCGCTCCGCCACGCCATTTCAACGCCCCACCGGAGGGAAAGACGCATGGAGAAGCCAGCTATGCGAAACCGTACTTTTTCATGCGCGTGCGCATGATCATGCGCGTGATCCCCAGTTGGCGCGCGGCTTCTGAAACATTGTTATTGGTGCGCTTGAGCGCGCGTTCAATCAATAATTTCTCGGCGGCCTCCAGGCTCATGCCATCCAGGGCCGCATCCACGGATGGGGTGGTGGCTGCGGGCGTGCTCAACATCAAGGTCGCGGCCTTGATCGGGCCGCCGCCGGAGAGCAGCACCACGCGTTCAATGAGGTGCCTGAGCTCGCGCACGTTGCCCGGCCAGTGATAACGACGCAGCGCCTCCAGCGCCTCCGGCTCGAATTGCGGTTCGCGCCGGCCATAGCGCGCCGCCGTCTGTTTGGCGAACTCGCGCGCCAGCAGCAAAATATCATCGCCGCGATCGCGCAGCGGCGGCATCTTGATGGTCAGCACGTTCAGACGGAAATAAAGATCCGAGCGCAACCGCCCCTCCTTGACCATCGTCTCCATGTCGCGGTTGGTGGCGGCTATGAACCAGCAACGGACCGGACGCTCATGGGTGCTGCCCACTCGACGCAGCGTGCGCCGCTCCAGCACCGCCAGCAGCTTGACCTGCAACTCCGGCGGGATCTCGCCGATCTCATCCAGAAACAGCGTGCCATCCTCGGCCGCCTCGATGAGGCCGGTGCGCTCGACGTGGGCGCTGGTGAAGGCGCCCTTCTCATGGCCGAACAACTCCGCTTCGATCAAATCCTTCGGCAGCGCGGCGCAGTCCATGTGCACGAAGGGCCGATCGCGGCGCGCGCTCAGGCTGTGCAGCAGGCGTGCGGCCACGTCCTTGCCGGTGCCGGTCTCGCCCTGGATGAGCACGGTCGGCGGCACGACGTCGGGAGTGGCCACCAGCGCGCCGATACGCTCGGCCTGCCTGCGGAAATCACGGATGGGTTCGCAATCACCGAGAAAAAACTGCCCCGGATTTTCCGCCTTGGCGCTGCGTTCGCGCTTGCGCGAATAGACCAGACTGCGGGTCAGTTCGGCCTTCGACAACACCTTCTGAACGTTGACCACCAATTCATCGAGGTCTATCGGCTTCTTGAGATAATCCAGGGCGTTCAGTTTCATCGCCGCCACGGCGTCCTCAAGCTCGCCATAAGCGGACAAGACCAGCACCGGCACCTCCGGCCCCAGTCCGTTGCGCAGCTTGGCCAGGAAATCGAGCCCGGAACCGTCCGGCAGCCGCATGTCGAGCAGAATCAAATCGGGTTGATTATCCTTGCAGTACGCACTGGCGCGCTCCAGCGTGTTGGCATGATGGCATTGATAACCCTCCTTGGTGAGCCGCTTCAGCACCGCTCTGGCGAACAACTCCTCGTCTTCAACAATCAGGACTTGCATCGCTCCCAATCCTCTTCATCTCAGTGAACGGGCGCCAATGGGGCGGTGATGACGACCCGTGTGCCCGTGGGTTCGTTGCGCTGGAATTCCAGCTGCCACCCATGTGCCTTGCAGACCTTGAAGGCCACCGGTATCCCCAATCCCGTGCCGAAGCGTTTGGTGCTGGGACCCGGCTTCAGTCCCCTGGGTTCCGGAAGGAACGGCATGCCCGCCCCCTGATCGGCAATGATGATTTCATAATCAGCGCCGCGCATCGCCGCGGCCAGTGTAAGCGTGCCCGCCACCGGCGAGGCGTCCACGGCGTTCGATAATAACCCATAGAAGGCCTGCTCCATCAGATCGGCATCCACGATGACCATCGCCCCCGTGTCCCATGCCCCCCTCTCGATCAATATCTTTTTCTCGGTCAGGCGCGGCTGCAGCAAGGTCAGCGCGGCCTCGAGGAGTTGCGTGGGATGCCGCCGTGCCGGGGCGGGCTTGAGCGGATGCAGATACGACACCAGCGCGCTGACCCAGCGCCCCAGCCGATCCACGGTATCCACGATGGCGTGCTTGATCTCGGCGATCTCACCGGGTTGGTCGGCATGATCCAGCAGCTGGGCGCTGGCGCGGATGCTCGCCAGTGGATTACGGATGTTATGCGCGACGACCGGCACCAGGGCGCCCAGGGCGCTGTTCTTCTCACTCTCCACCAATGCATCGCGGCTGCGCAGCAATTCACCGGCCATGTGGTTGACGGTGCGCGCCAAATCCACCATCTCATCCACGCCCTGCTCCGGAATGGGTTGTTGCAATTCGTCGCGGCTGATTCGCTGCGCGCCCGCCATCACTGCGGCCATGGGTCCCACGAATCCGCGCTGGAGCCAGCGGCGCGCCATCACAATCAAGGTCAGTGCCAGCAGGATCGGCAGCGGAAGGACAATGGGGGCGATTTGCGTCCAGCGCTGCAGCGTCTGATCAATCACCTGATGCTCACCGTGGATGACACTCGCGAATTTCGACAATGCCGCCTCGAAACCTCCGACCAGTTCCTCCTCGTAACGCGGATCGAGCACCTTGATGCGCACGGTCTGCGTGGGCAGATAGGGATCGGAAAAAATGTGGTTCATATCGCTCTGCAAGACGCGGTAGGCCTGCTGCAGTCCATCGATGGCCTGCCGCTCATCCTGCCGATCGGCCTGCTGGCGCAAATCGATGAAGTGCCGGTCCATCAAACGCGAATAGCTGCCGTAAAGTTCGAAGGCCTCCGGATTCTCCACCATCCGGGCATAGAGGACCTCCTTGATCTGGCGGAACAGGTCGCCGCGGATCTGCTGCGAGAGATAGGTCAGCTCATTCAAGCGCACCAATTCAGCGGAGTTTTTCTGCCAGAAATACGCCCAGGTGCCGCCCAGTGCGCCCGTCACGGCCACCAGGAACAGGAAGGCCAGTTCCTGGGCCAGCAACACACTTTTAAGCGAGGACAGCCAGCGCATGTGTGCAAAGTATACCGCAGCGGCTTAACGGTGACGGCCGGCCGCTACTGTTTGTTAGAATGGCGGAGATATGAACACCGCCGCTCCCAAGGCACCGGCCATCCAGACCCGCAACCTGCGCAAATGCTATGGCGGCCAGGTCGCCGTCGCCGGACTGGATTTGGAGATTGCGGAAGGCGAATTTTTCGGCCTGCTCGGCCGCAACGGTTCCGGCAAGACCACCACCCTGCACATGCTGTCCACGCTCATCCGCCCCAGCAACGGCACGGCCATCGTCGCCGGCCGGGACATCCTTGCCCGTCCGGTGGCGGTGCGCGCCCGCATCGGCCTGGTGTTTCAGGAATCGGCGCTGGATCGCAGCTTGAGCGTCGAGGAGAACCTGCAATTTGCCGGCGCCATGTATGACCTGCCGCCTGATCTGGTGCGGCAGCGCATGGATGAATTGCTGAAATTGTTCGATCTCGGCCCCAAGCGCCGCGTGCTCGTGGCGGCGCTGTCCGGCGGCATGCGCCGCGCGCTCGACATCGCCCGCGGCGTTCTGCACCGCCCGCGCGTGCTGTTCCTCGACGAACCGACCATAGGACTGGACGTCATCAACCGCCGTGCCATCTGGCGTTTCCTCGCCCGCCTGCGGCAGGAGCAGGGCGTGACCGTCGTGCTGACCACGCACTATCTGGAAGAGGCCGTGGATTGCGATCGCGTGGTGTTCATGAGCCACGGGGAAATCATCGGCAGCGGCAAGCCCGCGGAACTCACACAATCCCTGGCGACCTCGATCCTCGAAATCACCGCCGACGAGCCGGAACCCATCATCGCGCACCTCCAACCCCTCCTCGGCGATTTCATCCAGGACGGCAATCATCTCCAGTTCCGGGTGCGGGACGGCATGACCGCGCTCGCTGACTGGCAGCGGCAATTGCCGGCGCCGGTGCGCGCGCTGGCCCTGCGCCAGCCGGACTTGAATGACGTCTACGTATGGATGAATCGCAGCGCGGGGAGACCATCCGCATGAGACGCGCGATTTCAGCCATCATCGGCCGCGAACTCAAACGCATGGTGCGGCAGCGCGGCCGCCTGCTGGCCGCCATGATCCGGCCGCTCGTCTGGCTGTTCATCATCGGCAGCGGCTTTCAGGCGCTGGTCGAGGGCAGCGGCCAGGGGCACTACAAGCAATTCATGGTGCCCGGCCTCCTGTGCATGGTGCTTCTGTTCGGCGCCATGATTGCGGCGCTGTCGCTGGTCTATGACAAGGAATCCGGTGTCATGCGCATGCTGGTCATCGCGCCGTTTGCGCATTACTGGATCGTACTGGCGCGCACCCTGAGCGCCGCCATCGCCGCTCTTTTTCAAGCCCTGCTGTTGATGGTGGTGTTGAGTTCCCTGCGGCTGCTCGGCCTGGACTACTTCGGCCTGCCCGCGCACCTGCCCCTGTCCGCGCTGGGACTGGTGCTGACCTCGCTTACCTGCGCGACCACCGGCATGTTGATCGCAGTCCACAGCAAGACGCTCGACAACTTCGCCGTCATCATGAACTTCGTCATCTTCCCGATGTTCTTCCTCAGCGGCGCGCTGTATCCACTGGAACACCTGCCGGCGGCGCTCAAGGCGCTGGCGCTTGTCAATCCATTCAGCTATGGCGTGGACTTGATGAAACACGCGGTGCTGAAAGACGTGCCGGCAAACTT